>JAAXVX010000226.1 GCA_013335275.1 Bacteroidales bacterium | reverse complement strand
CCGTGAAGAGCTGTGAGTTCGTGACCTATCATGTGAGTGGCCCAGTCCTGACTCACACCCATTGCGACAAATCCATTAAGAGCCATTGTTGCCGAGAGCATAAAAGTCGCCATAGAGTCATAATCCTCCGGATTTGACAATACTTTTGGAGAAATTTCCACAATTGTCTGAAGAATGCCTTCCGACCATCTGTCCATTAGCGGGGATTGTCCCGGAGTTGTAAGGTATTGTTCCATTACATGGATAAAAGTATCTGCAAGGCCGCATGCAATCTGGAATTTTGGAAGAGTGAAAGTAGTAAGCGGGTCAAGAATTGAAAACTGAGGGTATCTTGAGTAAAATGCAAATTTCTCTTTCGCTGCTCTGTTGGATATAACCGCACCGGCATTCATTTCCGAACCGGTTGCCGGCAATGTGAGCACAGTACCCAGCGGAAGCACTTTACCCTTTGTGAAATCCCGTTGTTTAATTATTTCCCATGCATCTCCTTCGTAAGGTATGCCGGCAGCAATAAGTTTGGATCCGTCAATTACCGAACCGCCGCCAACGGCAAGAACAAAATCGCAATTTTTTTCTTTACCAAGAGTTATTGCTTTTCGGAGTGTCTCTATATCAGGATTCGCCTCAATTCCCCAAAATTCGAAGAACGTAAATCCTTTAAGTGAATTTATAACTTGTTCGTAGACACCATTATTTTTAACACTTCCTCCTCCAAAGGTTATCAGAATTCTATTTTCTTTAGATATTTCGCCGGACAGTGATGAAATTGAGTTTTTTCCGAAAATTAATTTTGTAGGGTTTTGAAAAACGAAATTGGTCATATTTATATTTTTTTAAATTTTACTATTACTTATTGTTAATTCAACAATCTTCAGGGAATATTGTTGCCATTAATATAAATAAAAGAGCCCGGCGTTAAGCCAGGCTCTTCTTTGGGCGCATCAGCCCGGTTTGTGGTCCCGGTGGGTCTCGAACCCACGACCCCAACATTAAGAGTGTCGTGCTCTACCAACTGAGCTACAGAACCATTGTTGAGGGTGCAAAAGTATTAAAAAAAATACAGACTGATGCGATTTTTTTAAAGGAAATACTATTTTCCCTTTTTAAGCAAGTCGCGAATTTCGGTTAATAACTGAATATCAGCAGGTGGGGGAGGAGGCGTTGCCGGTATAGAAGGGGCTTCAACTTTTTTGCGGTTAAGATTATTCATCATCTTTATCATCAGGAAAATCGCAAATGCAATAATTACGAAATCAAATGTAACCTGTATGAAGTTACCGTAATTTAATGTTACAGCCGGATTTAAAACAGCACCTGCAGCATCTGTTATCTGGTCTTTAAGAGTGATTTTAAGGTCTGTGAAATTTACACCTCCCACAAGAAGGCCAATAGGCGGCATTACAATATCAGATACGGCAGATGACACTATTTTACCGAATGCCCCGCCAATAATGATACCAACAGCCATGTCTATGACATTTCCCCGCATCGCAAATTGTTTAAACTCATCAATCATTTTCATAACAATATAGGTTAGAATTATTTACTCAAATATAATAATTATTGACTAATTTTGGGGAAATTATTTTCTTGATGGAATGGATTTACAACCTTTTGTTTACTGAGAGTATCGCTCAGTCTGTCATTGTTTTAGCCTTGGTTATCACTTTCGGCATCCTGTTGGCTAAGTTAAAAATTGCAAACATTTCATTCGGAATAACCTGGATTTTATTTGCCGGGATTGCCTTCAGCCATTTTGGCATTAAGGTAAATCCTGAGATTCTGCATTTTGTTAAGGAGTTTGGTCTTATTTTGTTTGTTTACTCTATTGGCCTTCAGGTTGGTCCGGGCTTTTTTTCGTCCTTTAAAAAAGGAGGAATCAAACTTAATATGCTGGCTATGTTAATAGTCATTCTTGGTGTGACGACTACCCTCGTAATAAAAGCTATAACCGGGCTGCCTGTATCGACAATGGTCGGCATTATGTCCGGTGCAATTACAAATACTCCCGGTTTGGGAGCGGCGCAGCAGACATTCATCGATCTTAACGGAGCAAATGATCCTACAATCGCGACAGGATATGCTGTAGCATACCCGCTTGGCGTTTTGGGCATTATCATGTCCATCGTATTGATAAAGGCAATGTTTAGGGTCGACTATAACAAGGAAATCAATAAGTTAAACGAACTGGATAAAGAAAACCCGGAAGAAACTGTTAAGCTGGCTATATCAGTTAACAATCCATCTCTTTTCGGTGCAAGGATAAGAGAGATTAAAAGGTTGCTCAGCAAAACATTTGTGATATCAAGGGTTTGGAGATCCGACGGAAATGTAGTTATTGCAAATGCCGAAACAATTTTGGAGAAGGATAACAGAGTCCTCATCATAATGCAAAAGAAGGACATGGAATCCATCAGGGCGTTTATCGGGGAGAAGATTGAAATGACCGATGAAGACTGGGCAATTAACGACATAAATGTAGTTCCGCGCCGTGTTTTGGTAACAAAGGAGGAGGTTAACGGCAAGAGCCTCTCAAACCTCAGGCTTGGAAAAGCCTTTGGTATAACCGTAACGAGAATAAACAGAGCAGGAGTTGACCTGGTTGCCAAACCGGATTTGAAACTTCAGATAGGGGACAGGCTGACAATTGTGGGTACACAGGCAAGTATTGATGCAGCTGCAACAGTTCTTGGCAATTCCATGCACCGTTTGAGAGAACCAAATCTTGCCTCAATTTTTTTAGGTATTGCTTTGGGTATACTTCTTGGGAGCATCCCGATATTTATTCCGGGAATACCTCAGCCGGTAAAGCTTGGGCTTGCCGGAGGTCCGCTCATTATAGCGATTCTTCTTAGCCGTTTTGGTCCCAAATTCAGGCTCATCACTTATACGACTATGAGTGCAAACTTAATGCTCCGGGAGGTCGGAATTTCGCTGTTTCTTGCATGTGTTGGGCTTGATGCCGGGGGCGGATTTGTCGAGACGATAGTAAATGGCGGGGGTGCAATGTGGATTTTATACGGTGTTATCATAACAGTAGTTCCGCTGCTCATTGTAGGAATAATCGGCCGGTGGTATTATAAACTAAACTACTTTACATTAATCGGGCTCCTTGCAGGAAGCACAACCGACCCGCCTGCTCTGGCATATTCGAATGCTTCATCTGGCAATGATTTACCATCGGTAAGTTATGCTACGGTTTATCCTCTTACGATGTTTCTTCGTGTTCTAATGGCACAGCTTTTGATTATGTTTGGGTGATTATTTCGATATATTACTTTAGATATAATAAAA
>JAAXVX010000225.1 GCA_013335275.1 Bacteroidales bacterium | reverse complement strand
AATATTTTCCAAAGGAAATTTGTTTTAGTGGAAACAATATTTATATTTGCAGAAAATAATTAAAGAATATTGAAAATGATAAAAAAAATAGTTCCGTTTTTACTTATGTTCCTTGTTGTAACAGGTTGCGGTGCAAACACGAAGAATGGAGACAGCAGCAGTGCAATAGCATCTGAAGCAAGTAAAGTGTATACCATTCATCTCACTAAAGCTGAGTTTCTTAAGAAGATTATCAACTATGAAGAAAATCCGTCTGAATGGAAATATCTTGGAGACAAGCCGGCTATTGTAGATTTCTATGCGTCATGGTGCGGTCCGTGCAAGACAGTTGCGCCAATTCTTGAAGAACTGGCAGCCGAATATAAGGGTGACATTTATATTTATAAAATTGATACCGATAAGGAAGAGGAGTTGTCTGCCGATTTTGGCATAAGCAGTATTCCTACAATGTTGTTTATCCCCATGGGCGCAAATCCGCAGGTAATTCAGGGAGCACTTCCCAAAGAGGAATTAAAGAAAATAATAGAAAATACTCTTTTAAAAAAGAAATTGTAAAATGAAGAAACTCTGCGCTATAAGAGATGTCTGCCGTTCAATCGCAGATTATGAGAATAAATTTCAAAAAGTTTTTTCGATGTGCCTTAACGAAGGTATGATACTTTGCTGTCTTAAAGAATCAAGACTATCTTCGGGAGAAATAGCAGAACAGATTAATCTTACATGCTCAAATACATCTAAACTCATCAGATCGGTTGAGGAAAAAGGATATATTAAAAGAGTACTTGGAGACAAAGACAAAAGACAGATGTATTTTGTCCTTACAAAGGAGGGAAAGAAAATGCTGAGTGATATTGAAGAGAGAGACCTTGAGATATCATATCCCCTTTCCCGTATAATTGATTTACAAAAATAAATGACTTATTATGGAAATGTTTATAGAGAACGAAAGTAAATATAGTTTTGACGAGACTGTTGAAAAACTGTCCGAAAGTATTGTTGCTGCCGGATGGAAGGTAACGCATATTCACGACCTTCAGGGGACGCTGATTAAGAATAATTTTGATGTTTTGCCTGTTAAGATAATGGAAGTATGCAGGCCGGATTATTCTGTAAAGCTTTTAAGCAGAGACAAGGAGCGGCTATATTCAAGCATGATGCCGTGCCGTCTGTCGGTTTATGAAACATCTGACGGCAAAACCAGAATATCAAGAATGAATTCTTCTGCGTTTGCAGCACAAATCGGCGGGGTTGTGAATGAGGTTATGTCAATGGCATACAATGAAATAGAGAGTGTCCTCAAACAATATATAAAATAGTGCTATCCTAAATTAAAATTATTATGATTAAATTTTTTATTTACGGATCTCCGCTCAGGGAGAAAGGAACATCAGCTGTTCTTTTGCTTTTTAGAGTGTTTGCGGGAATCTTGCTTATGTCGCATGGCTGGGCAAAAATTGAAAATTTCGGAACCCTTTCTCAGGGATTTCCCGATCCCATTGGACTTGGTTCGCAATTTTCACTGATACTTGCTATTGGTGCCGAATTTGGCGCATCACTCTTTCTTGTACTTGGATTACTAACAAGGTTGGCTCTTCTTCCAATTATGTTTACAATGGGAGTTGCATTTTTTATTTTTCACGGTGCAGACCCTTTTGCAGTCAAAGAACTGGCGCTGCTTTACCTGGGTATCTTCACCGCACTTTTACTGCTTGGTCCCGGAGAATATTCACTGGACAAATTGCTGTTTAAGAAAAAACAGTAAAGCTTTAATGGAGGGTGGGTTTGGAAATCAAACCCACTCTTCGTTTAATATCTCTCCCTTTATTGAGATAACGATTGCCTTTATCGGGATATTTCTGGATGCCTTTTCACGGGCAGCTTTTGCTATTTGCAGCAAACCACCGCAGCAGGGAACCTCCATCATAAGAACAGTGAGGGTGTTAATTTTTGAATCGTCAATCATTGCTTTCAGCTTTTCGACATAGCTTTGAGTATTGCTGTCCAGTTTAGGGCAGGCGATTGCAAGAATTTTGTTTTTAAGGAATTCAGAATGAAACGACCCGTGTGTAAAGGCAGAGCAGTCCGACGCCAGAAGAACATCCGCACTTTGAAAAAAACCTGCCATTGGATTAAGCAAATGGAGCTGAACAGGCCATTGCCTTAACTCGGAAACGCCTTTTTCTACTAACCCGGCTGCTGGAGAAGCAACCTTCACTTTTGTAAAATCGCGCTCCATGGAACCGGGACACCCGCATGCCATTTTTTCTTGTTTTGCTTCAGGCTCCTTTTTTATTTCGGATAATTCAGGAACATTAATTTTGAAATTATTCCTCGAACACCATTCAATACCCTGGTTAAACCACTCAGTCTCTCCGTGGTTTTTGAGGTGCATAAGGTGCGCCAGGACAACTTTTTCTCCCTTTGGAGATATCCTTTCCATTACTGCAATTTCGTTATAGGGCTCAGCCTCTTTTTCGATGAGTTCGATTGCTCCCACAGGACATTCGCCTATACAGGCGCCAAGCCCGTCGCAATAGAGCTCGCTAATCATAACTGCTTTTCCGTCGATAAGCTGAAGAGCACCTTCGTGACAGCCTTCAACACAATTCCCGCAGCCGTTGCATAAGCTTTCATCTATTTTTATTACAGTTCTTTTCATTTTTCTTCGTATTTTTATGTTGCAAAAGTAAGACTGATAAACCCGGAAATGTGTAATAGTTGTAACAATTAAAAAAAATATTGATGTGTTTGTCGGTATGAAATTTGCAGCAAATTATTTATTTACAGAATTTTATATATATGAAAAAATATTTGATAATGTTTGCCACTTCTGTTCTTGGCTTGTCTTGTTCAGCAACCTATCATGCAATGGAAACAGTAGAAGGATTTGATATATCAAGATATATGGGGAAATGGTACGAAATTTCAAGACTGCCAAATTCTTTTGAAGAAGGGCTTGAGAATAATACTGCATTTTATGAACTCAACGAAAACGGAGAAGTGACAGTCGTGAATCAGGGGCGCGTCATTGCAGATAAAACGCGATTTAAGCAGGTTAAAGGTAAAGCATGGATTCCCGACCCCAAAGAGCCGGCCAAGTTAAAAGTAAGCTTTTTCTGGCCTTTTTCGGGTGATTACTGGGTGCTGAAAATTAACAGGGATTATACGCATGTACTAATAGGGGATCCTTCAGGAAAATACCTTTGGATTCTTGCCCGTGAAAATAGCCTGGATCCAAAGGTAATAAATGAGTTAAAGGCCCATGCCTCGTCTTTAGGATTTCCGGTTGAAAAAATGATCAGCAGTATC
>JAAXVX010000224.1 GCA_013335275.1 Bacteroidales bacterium | reverse complement strand
CTTTAATGCAACTATGCTGAGCGATATTGAGCAGGCGATGGCAACATTCAAAACTGCCGGAATTAAAGAGCTGATTCTGGATCTCCGGTACAACGGCGGCGGAGACGGAGAAGCAACGGCACTACTCTCCAACTACATCGCACCATCTACAGCCGAAGGAAAAATTGTAACCCGCAGGGAACACAACGACAAATATTCAAAGTACGATAGCGAAGAGAGTACAATAACCAGAGTAAAACGCCTTGCCGGTTCTCTTAATCTGGACAAACTTTTCATCCTTGGATCCAAAGGTACAGCTTCTGCCAGTGAGATTATCATCAATGGATTCAAACCGCTGATGACTGTCGTTCAGGTAGGGACAACTACTTATGGCAAACCTAACGGGATGTATGTACTTCCATATCCTGCAGAAAATTATACCAGTCCTGACTATGTTTTCCTCCCAATTTGTTTCTTTAGTGTAAACAGCCTTGGAGAAGGTCACTATGTAGATGGAATTGCCCCGGACCAGTCAAGACCGGACGATTTGTATCACGATTTTGGAGTTAATGAAGATTGGGTAAAATCCTGCCTCACTTATATTTCTACCGGCTCATTTCCTGCACTTCCTGCTAAACCTGCAGCAGCACCGTCTGCTTATTTCCGCGGGAAAGTAGCTGTTGACGAAGACTCTCCAAACTACGGCAGATATGTAAGCCGTATGCCGAAATAATTGCAGATTGTCTGCGAGTTTCTGTATTTTATTGGCAACCAATCAGTTTCCCCAAACAAAGAGACATTAAGTCTCTTTGTTTGGGGAAACTGATTGATAATGTGAGATTTAATTCAGATGATTCCGCCAAAGGCGTAGACCTGCACCACAGGTGCACCATTTTTACTTAGAATCCGTTCAGCTGCATGAAAATGGTTGGCAAAAGCAACAGGAAGCCAACGACTATGAGCAGCAGTATAAAAGGCAGCACCCACTTGAACCATTTTGCATAAGGGATGCGGGCGATTGACAATACGGCGATGAGAACCCCGGATGTTGGGGTGATCATGTTTGTAAATCCGTCGCCAAACTGGAATGCCATTACGGTTGACTGCCGCGACACCCCTATCAGGTCGGAAAACGGTGCCATTATAGGCATTGTGATTGCAGCCTTGGCACTGGCAGATGGGATTACAAGATTTATAAAAGTCTGAATCATATACATTGCTCCAAGCGAACTTACCCGTCCGGCTTCATTCATCGCGAGTGACATTTCGTACAATAAGGTATTTATGACTTTCCCCTCTTCCAGAATTACAATTATGCCTGCTGCGAGCCCCACAACAAGTGCGGCAGAGAGAATGTCTTTTGCCCCTTCGACAAGTTTTCCCACAATTTCATTTGCAGTATAGTTTGCTGCAATCCCGCTTAAAATACCAAGCGCAAGGAAAAGGGCAGAAATTTCCCCGATGTACCAGCCGTAACCCATTACTCCGGCAATCAGGAATATTATTGTAAAAAACAGAAGATTCAATACAAAAAAGTGAACTGATTTGCGCAATGAGAGGTATCCGAAAATTGCGAAAAGCAAGGTTAGGAAAGGGATAAAGAATGGTATATCTGTTACAGAGTTTCCAATTTTAATTGATGTATGAGGGTAACTTACAGAAAATATAATCAGTGCACCAAGTGCAATAAAATAACTCCACCAACCGGATTTTGGAGTATGATATTCAATAATATTCTCCTCGCTTTCTGCTTTTTCCCTCCAATAGGCATCCTCTTCGTACATTGGCGATTTAGCAGGGTTTCGTTTAACCTTCCTTGCATACCAGAGAATATAGGTTATTGTTATAATATTTAGAATAATCCAGCAGACAAACCTGTATTCGATTCCGGAAAACATAGGGAGGCCTGCAATATCCTGTGCAATACCGATTGTAAACGGATTGAGAATTGCTCCTGCAAACCCCACGTGTGCCGCAACATAAACCATTGAAACCCCAACAATTGAATCGTATCCCATTGAAATGGCCAGAGGTATTAGAAGCACTGTAAACGCGATTGTCTCTTCGCTCATTCCGAAAATAGCTCCAAAAAGACTGAACATGAGCATAATGAGAATGATAACAACATTGTTGACTCCTATAAAATTAAGCCAGCGGTACCTTTCCAGCTTTTTGATAATACGCAGAAAAGATAAAATCCCGGCATCAATTGCCTTGCATGAGTTTACCACCCAAAATGCAGCCCCAATTACAAGAATGAAAACAATAATTCCGGCCTGACGCGTGAAACCTTTATAAAAGGCAGTAAGAACCTGCCAGCTTTGAGGCTGATTGTCTATATATCTGAATTCGAGTGCCGATTTGGTGATTCCATTCTGGTCTGTCTGTTCAACTTTTACATACTCTCCACCCGGAACAAAAAAGGTTACGAGAGCACTTATTACAATCAACGCGAAAATTATTACGAAGGTGTGAGGAATTTTAAATTTTTTCTTCTCCATTGAGTTTTTTTAGTTTTAGATAAACTGCAATAGCAAAAGTATAAAATTGTATCTTTTTAATACTATTTTTGTATCAAACCATTTATAAATGAAAACTTCAATCTTCAAAGTTCTGGCATTCAGCTTTATGATTGCCATATTCTCTTTTGCATCTGCTCAGGAAAAAAGTGTGACAGATAAAATCATTGAAATTGGCAAATCGGACAATAAAACAATGCAGCATCTTGATGTTCTTACCAACAGGATTGGCGGCAGAATTCTTGGTTCGGATGCCTATGAAAATGCAACATACTGGGCTGCCGGTTTATTCAAAAAATGGGGACTTGAGGTAGAAATTCAGGAAGCAGGTGAACTTCCGGTGGGCTTTAACAGAGGCCCATGGTTTGGCAGAATGCTCAGCGAAGACGGAATGTCTTTACATTTTGCAACTCCTTCGTATACATCAGGAACGAAGGGTGTTCAGAGGGGCCATGTTGTTGCCGAGCCTAAAACAAAGGCAGATTTTGAAAGGATGAAAGGCAAGCTTAAGGGTGCATGGGTTTTAATCACAGGCGAGAATGACGGGTGGCCCATTGACTACTCCGAATATGCAGATACACTCCGCTCTCAGATTATTCAGGAAAACCTGCAAATATCAAAATATAACGACTCTATTTCCAGGATTAACCGCGAGAACGCAAATAAACCGGAGAACAAGAATAAACCTCAGATTGCAAAAAAAGAGCTAAAAGACGCTCCTGCTCTATTTTACAAAGAGATGAGAGATGCAGGAATTCTAGGTATTATTCAGTCATCTTCTGTTCCAATCCGTGCGCTTTACGACCGCAAAA
>JAAXVX010000223.1 GCA_013335275.1 Bacteroidales bacterium | reverse complement strand
CTTTTTGATACAAACCACCGGGTGGTAGTAGGAGAGGTCAGGCATTCTACCGGAGAAATGGCAGATATGCTGGGCCTGAGAAGCGACAAAGGATACTCCAGAACAACAGTCCTGGGATTGATGGCCGCAAAGGAAGCCCTTGAAGACTCCGGCGTTAATCCGGCCGGGCTGAGGATTGGGCTCATTTCAGCTACTTCTGTGGGAGGCATGGATGTGAGTGAGGTCTTCTTTAAAGAGTATTTAAAAGACAAAAGCAAAGGGCGGCTGAGGCAGCTGATAGGTCACGACTGCGGAGCTTCAACACAGTTCATGGAAAAAGAGCTTGGAATAAGCGGGTTTGCAACTACAATAAATACAGCCTGTTCATCGGCCAATAATGCGATAATGCTTGGCACAAGAATGATTAAAGCCGGACTGCTGGATGCTGTAATAGCCGGTGGAACAGACTCGTTGTGCCGCTTTACTATAAACGGTTTTTCTTCCCTGGGAATACTGGACAAGGATGCCTGCCGCCCATTTGACGTGAGCAGGAGCGGGCTTAACCTCGGAGAGGGAGCCGGGTATCTTTTTTTGCATTCGCCGGAAGTAAAAACGAAGAATATCTATTGTTCGGTTGCCGGTTATGCAAACGCAAACGATGCTTTTCATCAGACAGCATCCTCGGCAGAGGGTGAAGGGGCATACCTTGCCATGAAAGGGGCAATTGAGATGAGTGGCTTTGACCAAAACGAAATAGGATACATTAACGTACATGGCACCGGCACTCCAAACAATGATGCATCAGAAGGAGTTGCCATGAAAAGGATTTTTGGCGGCGAAGTGCCTGATTTCAGCTCAACTAAGGGTTATACCGGACATACTCTCGGAGCCGCAGGAGGAGTTGAGTCTGTCTTTTCAATACTCAGCCTTTATTACGGATATGTATGGCCAAACCTGAATTTTCAGAATTCGATATCTGAGGCGACACTCATTCCTGTTACCGTATGCAGGAAAAAAGCAAATATCGGCGGAGTTCTCACGAACTCTTTTGGATTTGGAGGAAATTGCACCTCGCTTGTTTTTAAATCATTTAAAACAAATAAGTTATGATGCAGACAAACCTATACATAGACGGAATGGCAGGTATTGTTTCATCCGGGCACAATGGAACACTCAATGCAGGTGATGAGCCTGATTACAAGACATATATTCCCGATGCAGGTTTGCGGAGGAGAATGAGCAGGCTGATAAAGATGGGGGTAACCTCTTCTTTGATGGCCATCGAAAACTCAGGAGAAGGAGCAATTGAAGGTATTATTACCGGCACAGGATGGGGATGTCTTACTGATACCGAAAAATTTCTTGTTTCCATTTACGAAAACAGCGAAAGGCTTTTAAATCCATCTTCGTTTATCCAGAGTACATCAAATACAATAGGTGCACAGATAGCGCTAATGCTGGATTCAAAGCATTATAACAACACATTTGTGCATGGAGGGAGTTCGTTTGAATGTGCTCTTCTGGATAGTTCGCTCCTGCTGAGCGAAGGAAAAAAAAGAATTATGGTGGGAGGGTTTGATGAACTTACCCCCACTAAGTCGCATCTTTTTAGCAGAATGGGTGTGTGGAAAAAATTTCATTGCGGAGAGGGGGCCCACTTCTTTATTGCATCCGCTTCGAAAAGCAAAAAAACAATAGGGAAAATCTCTGCAATGGAAATCTTGTCCAAGGATACACCAGAAGATGAGATTGTTGAAAAATGCAGCTCTTTTTTAAATGAAAACGGGCTTAAATTCAGCGATTTGCAAATGATTCTCAATGGTATTGACGATTTGTCCGGCCGCTTTGAGAACCTGAATACCACTTTACTCAATTTTAAAGGTGAGTGCGGGGAGTATCCTACTTCCGGTGCATACGCACTGTTCCGGGGACTGAATCTTCTTTCCGGAGATAAGGAAAAGAAACATATTCTGATTGTAAACAGATATATACTGGATGTATTTACATTTTTACTTATAGAGAAAGTTTAATGGTTATACCGGCAATAACACTGATTTTAATTGCTCTTGCAGTTCTCATTCTGTTTTCGGCTTCGCTGAATATGGGCTGGGGACTCTATTTGCCTGCAATTACCCGTCTGTCTCCAATCAGTAAGGAGGTTATGCTCACTTTTGACGATGGTCCGCACCCGGTATATACCCCTTTAATACTCGATATACTCAGGGAAAACAAAATTCAGGCAGTGTTCTTCTGCATAGGAGAGAAGGCCCTGGAAAACCCCGGTATTGTTGTTCGTATGATAAATGAGGGGCATAGAGTGGGAATACACACAATGAATCATTCCGCTGGCTTTACCGTTGCTTCAAAATTGATGGCAGAGAAAGATCTTGACAATTGCAGGAAAATCCTGTCGGACATTACCGGAACAGACATTGTTCTGTTCCGGCCCCCTTTTGGTGTAACAAATCCAAATATTGCAAAAGCGGTAAAGAGGTTAAAGCTCAAAACTATAGGCTGGAGCATCAGAAGTTTTGATACAATTAAAAAAGATGATCACAAAGTGATTTCAAAAGTAGGGAAGGAGCTTCATAACGGAGCTATTATCCTGTTGCACGACAGATTGAAATCATCTCCAAATATTTTGAGAGGCATAATTGATATCCTTGAAAAACAAGACTATAAAACAACAATTATATAATTTTTAATTATGATAAGAGCCGCTTTAACACTTTTCCTTTTATTGGCCACGCTGTCTTCTTTATGGAGCCAGAGTGACCTGAAAAAACTCTCCGGCTCTGAAGTAACTGCTTTTGACAGTAAGTTAAAAAGCCGTTCGCAGGCTACAGAGACTATGATTGCCGATTTTCGTCAGGAGAAAAGTATGGAGATGTTAAAGAACAAGATGGTATCCAAAGGAGTTTTCAAATACAAAAAAGAAGACAAAATTGCTTTTTTGTATTCTCAACCAATGGTTTATCATATGATAATTAACGGCCAAAAGCTTAGGATATTATCAAATGGTAAAAACCAGATAATTGATCTGAAAAACAATCCTGTGATGAGAGAAGTGAGGAGTTTAATTGCAGCCTCCTTTCTTGGCAATCTTTCACAAGTGGGTGCGACATATAAAATCAGCTATTTCGACAATAAAGGCGGAGTAGTGGTCGTTGTGGTTCCGCAAGGCAGGCAGCTCTCTTCTGTTATTACACGGATAACAATTTACTTTAAAGGCTCAAACGCAGAGATTGAAAGGCTTAAGATTGAAGAAGGTTCCGGAAGCACGACAGAATATATTTTTACTAATCAAAGGATTAATACGGATTTAACAGATGAGGAT
>JAAXVX010000222.1 GCA_013335275.1 Bacteroidales bacterium | reverse complement strand
AGTTGTCTTCAATCATGAATTTAGTAGTAACCTTCATCTGGTTTGCACTACCAAACTGTTTAACCTCTATACCCTCTTTGAATTCATTCAGAATTGCAGTTCTTACATTTTCGGTTGTTACATCCTTGTCAAAACGGATAACATAAGTACGACCGCCTGTGAAATCCACACCATAGCTGAATCCCTTTGTAAACATAAAGGCAAGGCCAATTACTGTTACTGAGATAGAGAATATGTATGCATACTTTCTCAGGTATACAAAGTCAATCTTTGTATTGTGCAGGAAGTTGCGTGTAAACTTGTTGTCGAAAGTGATTTTTTTCTTTTTCTTAAGCATCCATTCGAAAGCAAGTCTCGAAATGAAAATCGAAGTAATAAGGGAAGTAATGATACCCATTACGAGAGTGGTTGCAAAGCCCTGAACAGGACCTGAACCGAATATCGCAAGTATAACACCGGTGATAATTGTTGTAAGGTTACCGTCGATGATTGCAGAGTAGGCATGTTTATACCCGTCGGCAATAGCCAGGCTGAGCCCTTTTCCTGCCCGCAATTCCTCTTTTATCCTTTCATAAATGATAACGTTTGCATCCACCGCCATACCAAGCGTCAGCACTATACCGGCGATACCCGGGAGCGTAAGGACGGCCCCAAAGGACACCAAAGCACCAAACAGGAAGATAACGTTGGCCAGCAGCGCAAGGTTCGCAACTAAACCGGCCCCGTTGTAATAAAGAGCCATATATATAAGCACCAGCACGAATGCAAGAACAAAGGAGATAAGACCCGCATTGATTGATTCGCTACCAAGTGATGGTCCTACTACTGTATCCTGTACAATTCTGGCAGGAGCCGGAAGTTTACCGGATTTAAGAACGTTTGCAAGGTCATCTGCCTCTTCTATTGTAAACTGACCGCTGATGTTTGAGCGTCCGCCTGTTATTTCACCATTAACTCTCGGATATGAATAAACCATTCCGTCAAGAACAATTGCAATCTGACGTCCGACATTGTTCGCTGTCATTGTTGCCCATATTCTTGCACCTTCGGCATTCATAGCCATGTCCACTTCCGGAACTGCACTGTTGCTGCCAAATGAACGGTTGGCATCTGTAACAACACCTCCGTCCAGAGGTGCACGTCCGTCACGGGTGTTTGCCTTAATTGCAACCAGTTCATATATTACGTTTGACGGGTCAACCGCCTTAACTGTCCACAAAGGTCTGAAGTCCGCAGGGAATTGCGACTGAACCTGAGGTAATCTAAGCCAGTAGCCAATTTTTGCAGTGTCTTTATAGTGTGCCCTTCCTATGCAGGCTCCAGGAAGAAGCTGGCCCTGAGCAACACTTGGGTTAAGAACGAAGAACAATGGATTTTCTTTTGCCATTGCAATCTCGTTTCCGGACAATGAGTCTGTTTGAATAACTCCTGCAAGAAGTTCTTTTGCAACTTTGGCTGAATCGCTTACAGCTTTTGTTGAATCCGAAGCAGCTGCTGCAAGAACTTTTGTTGAGTCTGCTGCAAGAGCGAGTGCCGAAGTATCGGCAGGTGTAATATCGGCAAGGATGTTCTTGATTGTGTTGTTTGCCTCAACAAGATATTGATATACTTCCGGATTTTCATATGTTTCCCAGAATTCAAGTGAAGCCGTTCCCTGAAGGAGTTTACGAACACGCTCAGGGTCTTTCACGCCGGGAAGTTCAACAAGAATACGGCCTGTGTTTCCCATTTTCTGAATATTCGGCTGTGTTACACCAAAGCGGTCAATACGGTTTCTCAATACATTAAATGAATTTGAGATTGCACTTTCTGCCTCGCCTCTTATTATTGTTATAACTTCTGAGTTTGATGTTTCCGGTTTGATTTTATCACGCATTTCGTATGTTCCGAATATTTGCGAGAGTCTCTGACCCGGAGCAACCTTATCCCATGATTCTGCAAAAAGAGTAATGAAGTCGGCGCGGGAACTTGCCATATTGGCCTGTGCCTGATTCATTGCAGCAACAAACTGCGGGTTTGTACTGTGATTTGCAAGAGCGCTGACCAAATCATAAACCTTAACCTCGAGCATTACGTTCATACCGCCCCTGAGGTCAAGACCCAGATTAAGCTCTTTCTCTTTCACCTGTTTGAAAGTGAATCCGAGGAATACTTTTTCTGCAGTAATTGAATCAAGATAAAATCTCTCTTTCGCAATAAGAAGAGAATCGAGATAAAAAGATTTGTTTAATTCCGGAATAGCTGCAAAAGCCGGAGTGTTCTTTTCTGCCATTACAGCAGTTTTTGCATACTCTTTTGCTTTTTTCTCCTGATGTCTTGTTGCCCAGGTAAATGACAGCTGATAAAAACAAGCCAGGGCAATTAATATCGCCACAAGTCTGATGGCACCTTTACTTTGCATGGAATATATGATTTAAATATTATATAATTCATCGAAAATAGGGTACAAAAGTAGTATTTTTTCACAAAATATGAAGAAATTCGTAATTTTGTTGCTCACATTATTAATAATCATATATGAACAGGTCTATCTTCTTGCTCTTTATCATTCTGCTTGCGGGTAGTCTTGTTGAGGTGCGGGCGCAAAACAGCAGTCAAAAATATTTAAAAGCAGAGGAATTAAGAAGAAGTTATAAGTTTAAAGAAGCCGTAGAAATTTATAAAGAGTTAATCTCGGAAACTCAGGATACAAGTTTTTTAAAAACACTCACAATTCAGGTTGCCCGAAGCGAAAACGGACTCAGCATGCTTGAATATTCTACCCGGCCAATCGCTCTTGGGTCTGTTACTGTTCCAAAATACGACTTTTATCTGTACATCCCCGGAATTCCGGACAGCAGCTGGACCGCCGTACCTTCGTCAATGGATAAAAGAGGTGCCGGAGGCAATCCGAAAAACGCTGTTTTATTAAAAGGCGTTCCGGTAAAGATTTTTTTCTCCTCTGTGAATGCACGCGGACGCCGGGATATTTATCAGACGGCCCTTGTAGGCGATAACACCTGGAGCGCACCGGAACCGCTGAACAACAATATAAATTCTGCAGGTGACGAAATACTTCCCATTCTTAGCCCTGGAGGGAAAGAACTGTATTTTGCATCCAATGGCCAATATGGGATGGGCGGCTTTGACCTTTATATGAGCACATGGGACGAAAAGATAAATGACTGGGGGATTCCGCAGAATCTTGGTTTCCCTTACTCTTCTCCCGCAGACGATCTTCTGTTCATAAATTCCGACGACGGACTTTATACTTTCATCGCATCCAACCGTGACATAGCATCTGCAGACAGCATCCGCATTTATAAACTGCAATATGAA
>JAAXVX010000221.1 GCA_013335275.1 Bacteroidales bacterium | reverse complement strand
ATCCACATAAAAGGGTATCTGGGAAAATTGTCTGCACTGTGCGGATGCGTTATTGCATCAACCGGAGCTTCATGCGGAATTGTTTATTTAAGAGGAGGAAGCTACAATCAGGTTTGCTTTGCAATAAAAAACATGATAGGGAACATAACCGGAATGGTTTGCGACGGAGCAAAAGTCGGATGCGCACTAAAAGTAGCGTCCGGCGTTTCATCTGCTGTTCAGTCTGCTGTTCTTGCTCTCGACAATATTTGTATATCCGAAAATGACGGAATAATCGAAAAAGACATAGAAAAGACGATTCGCAACCTGGGATCGATTGGTTCAGTGGGAATGAAACAGACTGATACCATGATACTCGACATCATGGTTTGTAAATAGGATACAGGGTATCTGCCGATTTGTCAGATTTCCCGGCTATATTCTCTTTGGTACATCTTTTGATTTTCCCTTTTGCACAATTATTTGTTTTAAATTAAAAATAAGATACTATGCAAAAAGGGACAATTGGTGTTACAAGTGAAAACATCTTTCCGATTATCAAGAAGTTTCTCTATTCCGACCACGAAATTTTTCTGAGGGAACTTATTTCAAACGCTGTTGATGCAACTCAAAAACTAAAAGCAATCTCATCTACCGGAGAATTTAAAGGAGAAACCGGTGATATCAGGATAAAAATAAGCTCAGATCCTCAAAAGGGGACAATTACCGTTAGCGATAACGGTATCGGAATGACTGAAGAAGAGGTCCAAAAATACATAAATCAGATTGCATTTTCCAGTGCAGGCGAGTTTCTTGACAAATACAAAGATCAGCTCAATAATATCATAGGCCATTTTGGTCTTGGGTTCTACTCGGCTTTCATGGTTTCCAAGAAAGTGGAAATTCAGACATTATCGTGGAAAGAAGGTGCTGAACCGGTAAAATGGAGTTGCCTGGGAGATCCTTCATACGAGATGACAAAAGGCAAACGTAAAGAGCGCGGGACAGATATCATTCTTCATCTTGACGACGAATCAAAAGATTATGCCGAAAATGACAAAATCAACTATCTTCTCAATAAATACTGTAAGTTCCTGCCTGTAGAAATTGTATTTGGAAAAGAGACTGAATGGAAAGACGGCAAACAGGTTGATACCGATAAAGACAAAATTGTAAACAACCCCTCTCCTCTCTGGACAAAAAAGCCAGCGGACCTTAAGGAGGAAGATTATATGGCTTTCTACAGAGAGTTGTATCCAATGCAGGAAGATCCTTTGTTCTACATCCATCTGAATGTGGATTACCCTTTCAACCTCACAGGAGTACTCTATTTCCCAAAAATCAAGGATAAGATAGAGATGTCCAGAAACAAGATTCAGCTTTACTGCAATCAGGTTTTTGTTACAGATTCTGTAGAAAACATTGTTCCGGACTTTTTAACTTTGCTTCACGGTGTAATTGATTCTCCGGACATTCCGCTGAACGTTTCCAGAAGCTACCTACAGTCCGACTCAAACGTAAAAAAGATATCCAGCCACATAACCAAGAAGGTTGCAGACAGGCTTGAAGATCTTTTCAGGAATGAGAGACCGTCCCTTGAAGAAAAGTGGGACAATCTTAAGCTTTTCATTGAATACGGAATGCTCACAGATGAAAAATTTTCCGAAAGGGCAGAAAAGTTTGCTTTGCTAAAAAATACAGACAGCAAATACTTCAGTTATGAAGAGTACAAAACAGCAATAGAGCCAAATCAGACCGATAAAAACAAACGCCTTGTTTATCTCTACGCTACCGATGCCCAGGAACAATACACATATATCGAAAGCGCAAAAAACAGAGGTTATGATGTATTGCTGTTTGACAGCCAGTTAGACGCTCACTTTGTAAATCTGCTTGAGTCGAAATTTAAAGACAGTTCTTTTGTGAGGGTAGACTCAGACCATATTGACAAACTGATTCTTAAAGAAGAGTTAACAAAACCGGACCTTACCCAGGACGAGCAAAAAGACATCTCTGCTGCCTTTGAAGCAGCTCTGCCGGCAGGATCGCACTACAGCGTAGTAATTGAAAACCTTGGGGAAAATGATGGCGCAGTGTTAATTACAAGAAGCGAATTCATGAGACGTTACAGGGAAATGAGTGCGATGAACGGAGGAATGAATTTTTATAATTCACTGCCCGAATCATATACTGTTACTGTAAACTATCAGCACCCGGTAATTAAAAAGATTATTGACGAAAAAAATGAAAGTCTTTCAGGTACCGTTGCCCAAATTGGCGATAAATTAGCTGAACCGAAATCTTTGCTTTTTAAGATTAACGAAAAGACAGGAAAGCTCAAAGAAGAAGAGATTGACAGGGCAGACAAGGATGAAAAGGAAAAATTAGAGTCTGAAATTGAAAAGCTAGAAGGAGAGAGAAAAGAACTTATGTCAAAATTCGGAAAAGAAAATGACCTTATCCGTCAGGTTTGCGACCTCGCCCTCCTTTCAAACGGGATGCTCAAAGGTGAAGATTTAAGCCGCTTTGTTAAAAGAAGCCTTTCATTAATAAAATAAAGGATTTTCATAATTATGACGCAAAAGCGTAACAAATTTTGTTACGCTTTTGTTAATTTTATAAGTGAATGAAAAGTGTAAATACTTAAATTTATTCTCATGTATTACATTTGCAACAAATTTATGAATTTATGAAAATAGACAGATTTTTTCAGTTATTTGTAGTAAAAGAGAAGAAGTTCTACCCTCTTTATATCGCTCAGCTCGAGATAATTAAAGTTGCAGCGGAAGATCTTAAATCTCTGTTTCTCGAGAGTAATCCGGAACTGCAAAAAGAGTACTACAAGAAAATAAAAGAGCTTGAGACTAAGGGTGACAAAGTCACAGCGCAGATTTACGATGAACTTAACAAGACTTTTGTAACACCTTTTGAAAGAGAGGACATACACATCCTCGCTTCCAGAATTGACACCTTCCTCGATTTTATTCACGATGCTGCCAGGAAACAGGTTATTTACCGTCCTAAGGCGATGCACAAAGACCTTATCACAATTGTCGACTATATAATGGAGGATGCCAGAATTCTTCTTGAAATTGTTAAAGACCTTGAGTATATCTCTAAAAAGAGTGAAATTATTGTTAAGAAATGCAACAAGATAAAAGAAATTGAACATAAGGTAGATGATCTTTATGAGGAGTTTAACAGCTTTTTGTTTGACACCGAAAAAGACGCCATTGAACTGGTTAAACATAAAAACATTGTTCAAAGCCTTGAGGACACAACAGACAGGGCAAAGGACATAAGCGATACAGTTCGCTCCATCATAATTAAACTTGCATAATTCAAA
>JAAXVX010000220.1 GCA_013335275.1 Bacteroidales bacterium | reverse complement strand
TATTTGATTCATAGGGATAACCTGCGGTCCATACGGCGCCTAAACCAAGCGAATGTGCAGCAAGCAGAATATTTTCAGTTGCCGCAGAGCAGTCCAGATACCAATAATCGGATTTTTCCGGATTTCCGATAACTATAATTGCCGCCTGAGCCTCTTTTAACATTTTTGCATACGGAAGGTCCGCTGCAAGTTTGGCCATTACTTCCTTATCCTGAATTACAAGAAATTCCCATGGCTGACGATTCATTCCTGTGGGTGCAGCCATCCCGGCTTTTACTAAAAGTGTTAATGTTTCTACAGACACCGGCTTGTCGGAGTACGACCTTACGCTTGTTCTGTTGAATATCGTCCCGAGAGTTGGGTTTTGTGCCATAATCGCTACGTTTTGAAACAATAATATTGCTATTAAAGTTATTAGTTTCGCCTTCATAAAATATATATTTTAATGTTTGTATATTATCTCTGAAAAAAGATTTACGGCAGGTATCATTATTTCGTCCGGGAACTTATAATCAGGCTGGTGTATGTCTGCACCGCCTTCCCCATTTCCGATATCAAAAAACGAGCCATTTGACTTAATTGTAAAAAAAGAGAAGTCATCCGAGCCTCTTGTGGGCTCTTTTGCATATAATATTTTAAGACCGTTCTTCTCTGCAGCTTCAATTACGTTTGTGTTGGCAAGATTACTGTTTACTGTTGCGGGAAACCTGTCGTGATAGCTGATTGCCAGCTTTAACCCGTTTTCCCCGGCCTTTTTCTGTGCAAATTTCTCAATTTCGCTGCATAATTTACCAAGGTCCCCGTCTGCAAAACTCCTTAAGGTGAGCCGGATAGCTCCATCACCTGGTGTGACCCCATAATTTGCTTCTCCAATTTCGACATTAACTACTGTTGCGAGCACAAAATCTGTAAAACCATTCTTTTCTTTGTTAATTCGCTTAACCTCCTGCATAACCGAGAAAATCGCATCCGAAGGAGAGATTGCCTGTTCGGGAAAGGCGGCGTGCGAGGATGCCCCGGTAAATTTCAATTCCATGCCTACAGACCCGGCGGCGTATGTTCCCTTGTGAATGATAATGGAATTAAGCGGATATTTTGGATTATTGTGGAGAGCATAGGAATAGTCAAAGACAAGACCCAGTTTCTCAATATCCTTAACCATGAGAGCAGCTCCCTCCCCTATCTCTTCTGCAGGCTGGAACAACAGATAAACCTTGCCCGGGAAATCTCTGCCGGCAGATAGTCTTTTCGCCAGCCCGAGCATAATTGTCATATGGCCGTCATGACCGCACAGATGTTCAAATCCCTTATCGGTCTTTATTGCATCCATCTCGCACCGGAACATTTTCGAAGGACCGGCTGTTTTTCCTGAATATTCGGCAATTATTCCGTTTCCTCCTATTCCGGAATAAATTTTATCGGGCGATGTCTCTTGTAAATATTTTATTAAAATCTTCGCCGTCTCATTTTCAAGATGGGAGTATTCCGGACAAGAGTGAAGCTCCTTGCGGATTGCTGTTAGTTTTTCTTCCTCCCGGGAAGCTGTTGTACGAATCTGTGAATTTGACTCTATAGACATAGTAATCAGCATTAATAATAATAGTGTTCTGAATGAAAATTTGTTTTCCATCACATTTATATTTACTCAAAATTAGGAAATTAATTTGGCTGTTCCTGATTAATGTATCAATTTTGCCGCCCGCAATAGATAAACAAAATCAAACATGAACAAACATTCACGAAAACGAGCTCCCATCTGCTTTAAACGATGGAAACGAACCCCTTGGGCAGCATTTGCCTCAATGGGGAAAATCATAAAAATTGGTGTGCTGTGCGTAACGTACTCTCTTTTGGTTATGAAGAGCCAGCCACTGTTGGGGCAAAGTGCAGCCAAAAACGGGAAGGACACAATCAGGGACCTGGAGGAGCTTATTATATCCACGGAACGACCCACGCCGTTTCAGCCACTTGTCCGCGTAATTGCAGTTATACAGCAGCAAGAGATAGAGCGGGCGGCTGTAAGGAATCTCCCCGATCTATTGCGGTATCTCCAGGGGACGGACCTTCGCAGCAGGGGAGGCGAAGGAGTTCAGGCAGACCTGAGCATTCTGGGAGGAACATTTGATCAGACGATGGTAATGATCAATGGAATAAATTTCACAGACCCTCAGACAGGGCACCATTCACTAAATATTCCGGTTGAAATATCACAAATTGAAAGAGTCGAAATACTTCAGGGGCCGGGTGCGTGGTCGGAAGGTTCGGTCGCATATGCCGGAGCAATTAATATCATTACAAAGAGACCAAAAAAAATTAGTGCCGATGCATCCGTTTCCGGAGGCAGTTACGGATTTTTCAAGGGAGAGGCAAATTTAGGGTTCGCTTCTCCGGGACGATGGCAGGTTTCGGGCATTGGCGGGGGAGGATACAGCAGTTCCGACGGCTATACTGCAAATACAGATTTCAGCATCCTTAACCTTTACACGAACGTATCTTTTGTTCGCAAATCAGGCAGCAGAGAGCATACCATTACCCTGCAGGCAGGATATCAGCATAAAGCTTTTGGCGCAAACAGCTTTTACACAATTGCATATCCAGAGCAGTTCGAAGAGACGAGGCTTTTTCTCTCTTCACTGCAATATCAGTATCAGTCCGGCCGCTGGCAAATAAAGGCATCGGCATATCAAAGAAGGTTTTTCGACAGGTTTGAACTATTCCGTTACGAAGCTCCCTCCTGGTACACAGGGCATAACTATCATCAGAACGACATTGCCGGTATAAATGTGCAGGCGGCATACAAGTGGGGACGGATGGGAACTTCAATCGCAGGAGCAGAATACCGGTTTGAGCATATCTTCAGCACAGTGCTTGGAGATGCAATTCCTGTAACGGGAACTGAAGGAGAAAATGACTCTGATTTACGGCCGGTTCCGTTTGAAGAGGGGAAATTCTTCACAAAAGCGAAAAGCCGGCATACTCCCGGAGTTTACATAAAGCACATTGTTCAGCTTGAAAGATGGAGACTCACCGGGGGACTGCATTTAAGCAACAGCTATAATTCTGCAGCCGGCACCCCGTCTGCAGGATCTGTTTCCGGGAGCTATGGAACACGTTTGTATGCAGGAATATCTGCAGCTTATAAAATTACTCCTTGCCTTGAAGCAAACGGCTGGGCGAACAATTCATTCAGAAATCCTACATTTACAGATCTTTACTATAAAAGCCCTACCCAAACAGGAAACACCGGACTAAAACCGGAAGAGGCCATTGCAGCACAAATGGGGCTGAAGCTCACAAAAATTAATTTCAGGGCATCTCTGTCGGGATTCTACCGTTACGGTTAT
>JAAXVX010000219.1 GCA_013335275.1 Bacteroidales bacterium | reverse complement strand
GGACAAGAAAGCTGATAAGGCTGTCGAAATTATGAATAATGCTGTTGAACTGAGAAACGAACTCTTTTCAAGAATTAATAATGTTGACAAAGCCGACGTTAAAAAACACTTTAAGGCTATCAATCAGGATTTGCTTAAAGGCGTTGATGCTCTTTTTGTTAGTATCAGCAATCTTACAAAATAGGTAGAACCCATTTCTTAACCGAAACTTCAATAAAGCGAGGCTGACCCAAAAGGTCGGTCTCGTTTTATTTTGTGGGCTTGCACTCGATTCGCGATTCTCGTTTTGGCCGAATCTCCGGCGGCGGGTTGTACCTGTCTATGCAATTTATACATTACCAGCTAATTTCTTCGGGCTTGTGCGTCCTCCTTCGCTTCACTGCGTCCGGCCGAATCGCCCTCATCAATTAGCTGGTAATGACAGATTATACATAGTGTTTTCAAACCTCCGTCTGAGACGACCGAAATCCATTCATAGCTAACTCTTTAGTAGTGAGATAATTACTAATAATTAAGAGATGTCATATCTCTTAATTATTAGTATGGGGCTGATTACATGGTGCTTACATGGAGGGTTGTAACAACTGTCCCGTCCTGAAATAGGTTGACACATCGTTACCTCCAAAAGGGGCAAGTAAGGTGCTCCTGCGTCGCAGGTCTACGCCTTCGGCGGCAGCGCCTTACCCCTGGGGTCATTTGGTACGAGCCTGATGTTCAGGGAGATAGATGTTTTGATGATTTGTGTATTTCTTTGACAATCAGTGTGGTACCAAATGACCCCAGGGGTGCTGTGGGTGGGGGTAACTTGCGCCCAAAGGCAGAAAGTAGGGAAAAGCCTAGGATAGTACCGGCCGTTCTTTGCGAAGCAGGCGATTGAATTCTTTTTCCTGCCCGCCGCAGAGGTTATTGAGCAGGTAGTGGAAATCTCTTCCGTGGTTTTTGTGTTTGAGGTGGCAAAGTTCATGAAGAATCACGAAATCGGCAAGATTGCTGTCCAGCCTCATAAGATGAACGTTAAGATTTATATTGTTCTGTCGCGAACAGCTTCCCCAGTTGCTCCGGTTGTTTTTGAGAAAGATTCTGTTGAAGCGGAAACCGTGTTTTGCTGCAAGATATTCCGCTCTTTGAGGAAGATAGTCCTTCGCCTCTTTCCGAAGCAAAGCTATAACTGCATCAATTATGGGCTCCGAAGGGGTATTCACAGGGTAGGCAATAATCTTTCCCGAAGGTCCCCTTTTTATTGTTATTTTCTTATCGCCGGCAGAAGTTGAGGATTCTTTCTCTTCGAAAACAATTTCACCTGTAATTATTTTTAAGGGGTGACCGGGCCCGAACAGGAATTTTCTCTTTTCGGCCTTTGATTTCTGACGAATCATACTCTCAAGTATCCACTCTTTCTTTTCTTCGACAAATCTTTCTGCAACAGAGTAACGAGTGAGCCAGGGGATAGAAATATTTATCCCTTTTTGCGGATGGACCGTGAGCCGTATGTTTCTGGAGGAAATCCTCTTTTTAATTACTATCCGGCCAATGCCCGGGTGGTCATATATCCTCTCCATTATGGCAGAATATATACTTTTACCTTCTCTCCTGCGGCAAAACTGCCTGCTCCGAGAGGGATTTCTGCAATTCCGTTTGCTCCGTTGAGTGCAGTAATGTGTGCAGACCCGTTATATTTTACAGGCGAGAAACTGCCATCGGAATCAATTTTTACAGGTATCAGAGCAAGTCTTTCTGTATGCTTCCTGCTGTAGTCACTCTTAAAAGGCAAATCCGCCTTAAGTCCCGGAGCCACTCCTCCCATGGATTTAAACAGAAACGGTTTAATTAGCAGTTCAAACTGTACGAAGCATGAAACCGGATTGCCCGGGAGTGCGAAGACAACTTTTTTTGCACTTCCGTCCTGAGAGTGTTTTACAGCAAATGTGCTTGGCTTTCCGGGTTGAACGGCAACCTTATTAAAAAGAGTCTTTAATCCAAATTCGTCCAGAACAGCAGGGACAAAGTCAAAATCGCCCATAGAAACGCCACCGGATAAAATGACGATATCATTATCGTTAAGTGCTTTTTCCAACTTTTCCCGAAGGCTGCTCTCGCTGTCGGAGGCGATGCCGTAATAATTGACAATTGCTCCCGCCCTTAATGCCTGTGCCCTTAATTGCCATCCATTGGAGTTTCTTATCTGAACTAAAGTGGGGATTGCATCCGGTTCAATAATTTCATCTCCCGTTGAGAGTATTCCTATCTTTTTATGTTTTGCCACATAAACATTTGTAATGCCAAATGACGCAAGTATTGCAATTTGTTCCGGCTTAATAAATGTTCCTGTTTCCAGCACTTTGTCTCCTTCACGGATATCTTCTCCTTTATAACAGATATTGGATTTTAAACTTTTCCCGTTGAATCTGACAGTGGTTCCGCTATCTTCACACTCTTCTACCATTATAATAGTGTCGGCACCTTCCGGAAGCATTGCTCCGGTCATTATTTTTGAACAACATCCGGCAGTAACGGTTTTTCCGGGTTTAAATCCGGCAGCAATATTCTCCAGAAGCTTAAGCTCCCCTACAATATCTGCCGCCTTGCATGCATAACCGTCAACGGCCGATTTGTCAAAGGGAGGCATATCCCTGTCGGCATAAACAGGCTGCGCCAGAACTCTGCCAAGCGCCTCCGAAAGCGGTATAAATTCCCCTTCACTTTTAAGGCTGTTGGACAAAACAATCTCTGCTGCGTTATTGAAAGTTATCATCTCTTATAAAATTATGATACAAAATTACTAAAATAGTTGCCTCATGGAAAATATTGTTTATCTTTGCAGCCCAATTTTGGGGAAATATTAACGTCAATTGCTTAAAAATGTCAACTTATTTATCAGCAGAAAAAAAGCAAGAGATTTTCGGACAATACGGAAAGTCTAATGCAGATACCGGAGCTCCAGAGAGCCAGGTAGCTTTATTTTCATACCGTATCGCTCACCTTACAGGCCACTTGAAAGTAAATAAAAAAGATTACTCTACTCAGAGATCTTTACTTAAACTGGTTGGTAAGAGACGTCGCCTTTTAGATTATCTGAAAGCAAACGACATCGAGAGATACAGAAACATAGTGAAGGCTCTTAACCTTCGTAAATAAAGAATAAATGAGGGTGTCCGCCGGACACCCTTTTATTTTATCTTAAAATTTCCAATAATCTGATTAGATTTGCATCAAAATTATACTCACTCTGTTTTCCAAAACGACCCGGGACAGTGTGGGTAGCTGTATGTATTAATAATAAACTCTCAGAGGGAGAGCCGGGTTGTAAAAATATTATATGAATATTGTAAAGAAGACCATCACTAAGCGTAATGGTCT
>JAAXVX010000218.1 GCA_013335275.1 Bacteroidales bacterium | reverse complement strand
GTGGTTCAGCGTGAAGGAGAAGATGATTACTGCAGGCGATGTTGAAAAGATAGTTTTTGTGACAAATGAAAATATGGCCGAGGTATATATCAAGAAGGCAAGCCTTCCTAAATATAAGAACCTTTTCGGCGGAAAAGAGCCAAAGTTTGGCCCTCATTTCTATTTCATTGTTTCCGGCAACTTCAATCTTGAAGAGCAGGTAGATACTGTGATGGCAGGTCTCGACCCTTCAAAAAGATTTGCTGTAGAAACAGAACAAAGAACAAATTACTTTGGCAAAGCAATGGAGTGGCTTCTTTTACCACTTATGCTCATTGGATTGTGGATTTTCTTCTTCCGCAGGATGAACAAGAGTATGGGCGGTGGCGGCTCTCAGGGAGGAGGAATCTTTTCGGTAGGCAAGTCGCAGGCAAAATTGTTTGACAAGGAGAACAACGTCAAGATTACTTTCAAAGACGTAGCTGGTCTTGAGGAGGCAAAAGTAGAAGTGATGGAGATTGTTGACTTCCTCAAAAATCCAAAGAAATATACAAATCTGGGTGGTAAAATACCAAAAGGCGCCTTACTTATTGGCCCTCCGGGTACAGGTAAGACCCTTCTTGCAAAAGCCGTAGCCGGAGAAGCAGACGTTCCTTTCTTCTCTATTTCCGGTTCCGATTTTGTTGAAATGTTTGTTGGTGTTGGAGCTTCACGGGTAAGAGATCTTTTCCGTCAGGCTAAGGAAAAGGCTCCATGTATTGTATTTATTGACGAGATTGATGCTGTGGGACGGGCTAGAGGCAAGAATGCAGGATTCTCATCAAATGACGAGCGCGAAAATACATTAAACCAGCTCCTCACTGAGATGGATGGTTTTGGGTCCAATTCCGGAGTAATAATACTGGCAGCAACCAATCGTGCCGATATTCTTGACAAGGCTCTTATGAGGGCAGGAAGGTTCGACAGGCAGATTCATGTTGATTTACCGGAACTGAGAGAACGCGTTGAAATATTCAAGGTCCACCTTCGCAACCTTAAACTGGTTGAAGGTTTTGAAATTGAATTTCTGGCAAAACAGACCCCGGGTTTCTCGGGTGCAGACATTGCAAATGTTTGTAATGAAGCTGCACTTATAGCAGCCAGAAATAACAAACAATTTATTGAAAAGCAGGACTTTCTTGATGCTGTTGACAGAATAATAGGCGGTCTTGAAAGAAGGAGCAAGATAATATCTCCGGATGAAAAGCGCACTATTGCATTCCACGAGGCAGGGCACGCAACGGTAAGCTGGATGCTGCCACACGCAAATCCTTTGCTTAAAGTTACAATTATCCCAAGAGGCAGGGCATTGGGTGCTGCCTGGTACCTTCCGGAAGAGCGTCAGATTACCACTACAGAACAAATGATGGATGAAATGGCTGCAACGCTTGGTGGCAGAGTTGCAGAAGAACTCATCAATGGCAAAATATCCACAGGAGCCCTCAGCGACCTTGAAAAGATAACCAAACAGGCATATGCAATGGTTTCCTATCTTGGCATGAGCGAAAAGGTAGGCAACATCTCTTTCTACGACTCTACAGACTCTGCCGGATTCACTATTGGCAAACCTTACAGTGAAAAAACTGCAGAACTCATAGATTCCGAAGCGAAGAATTTCATTGACATTGCACACAAAATGGCGCAGGATGTTCTAAGCAAAAATCTTGAGGGATTTACAAAACTAGCAGAACTACTACTCGAAAAAGAGGTTATCTTTGCGGAAGATTTGGAACAAATCTTTGGCAAAAGAGCAGGAAAAGCTGTTGAGGAAAAATGAACAATACGGTAGTAAGAACTTTTAGCGGCCTTGTTTTTATATTGATTATGGTCGGATCAATTTTAATTGGTCCTCTTGCCTATGCTACTGTTATGATTTTCATAACAGGAATAATAATGCAGGAATATCTCCAAATCAGTCTGGGTGAAAATTATAAACAGGCAAGAGTCCTTTCTATTATTTCCGGCGTTCTGCTGTTTATTCTCTTTTTTATTAATCAGGCATACGGAGTTACTCCATATTTGATTCTGCTGGTTGCAATACCATACACCGGATTATATATCAGCATTTTGTACGACAAGAACAGAGATGCTTATAACTACAATCAATATTTAGGGGGGGCAATAATATATGCTGCTCTCCCTTTTGCTCTCACTAATCTGATTGTATTCAAAAGCGACGGCAGTTTCTATGGAAATATCCTTCTGTTTTTCTTTATAATACTTTGGGTATCCGATGTTGGAGCATATATATTCGGGATGCTTTTCGGGCAAAAAAACGGGCACAAGCTCTTTCCTTCAATCTCACCAAAAAAATCCTGGGAAGGTTTTTTCGGAGGGCTGATTTGCGCTTTAATATTTGCCGTAATTATTTATTGTACAGGACTTATAGACATCGCCCTCATCCATACAATCATAATTGCTTTAATAATTAACCTTTTCGGGGTTCTTGGCGATTTGGCCGAATCTCAATTTAAACGTAACTTTGGCGTCAAGGATTCAGGTAGTCTGATGCCGGGGCACGGAGGCCTTCTGGATCGTTTTGACGGGGCACTGCTCTCGTTTCCGGTTGCGGTTATGTATATAAAACTATTTTCACTAATCTGATTATTTAAATGGGAATTCATAAAGAGGGACACGGTATTATTTTTAAGAGCTTCCTGTTAATTGCGGTGATAGTTGTTGCCCTATACTTCATTTTGGGTATGGGCAATGCATTTTATATATCGGCGGCAGCGGCGGCTTTATTGTTTTTTATAATTGTAAGGTTCTTTCGCTCTCCAAAGAGGATTCCGGTTCAGGACAACAGCGCTGTCCTTGCCCCTGCCGATGGAAGAATTGTAATTGTAAAAGAGGTATATGAAGGAGAATATCTAAAACGCAACTGTATTCAGGTTTCCATATTCATGAGTATTTTCAATGTTCATGTTAACTGGTTTCCTGTAAAAGGGGTCGTTAAATACTATAAATACCATCCGGGCAACTATCTGGTTGCAATGCATCCTAAGTCTTCGGAAAAGAATGAACGTACAACAATTGTTGTTGACAGGGATTCTACCCCTGTTTTGTTTAGACAAATTGCAGGACTTCTGGCCCGCAGGATTGTATGCTATGCAAAAGAAGGCAGCGTGATAACTCAGGGAGAACAGGTGGGATTTATTAAATTCGGCTCCCGTGTAGATTTGTTTCTTCCAATAGAATCAAGAATTCAGGTAACAAGAGGACAAAAAGTAAAGGGAACTCAGACTATTATCGCAATCGTCCCCAGGCTTACCGAGTAGTCCGTCAACACGCCCGTCACTGCCGTCGAGGTGCCGTCGCCACCTGCGCCCGTGATCGAACCGAGACC
>JAAXVX010000011.1 GCA_013335275.1 Bacteroidales bacterium | reverse complement strand
TGTACATCTCTTCCCACGGGCTGTTGGATTCTTTCTGAATTGTTCTGAAAAGCGGAGGGACCGGAAACAAATTGTCTTTTACAATCAGTAATTTGTCTACAAAATGAAGTATTTTGGTTTGAGAGCCACCTGTGCAGTGTACCATTCCATGAACCCTGCTTCTGAAGTTTTCCAGTATCTCCTTTATTACGGGAGCATATGTTCTGGTTGGAGAGAGCACTAGTTTTCCGTATGTAACTCCCGTTTCCGGCTCAATTTCCAACATCGATTTTGTTCCGGTGTATGCCAGATCTTTGGGAATTTGGTTATTATAGGTTTCCGGATATTTCTGACCAATGTAAGCCGAAAAAATATCGTGCCGTGCAGATGTGAGCCCGTTGCTTCCCATTCCCCCGTTGTATTCATCTTCGTAAATTGCTTTTCCAAAAGAGCTTAGCCCAACAATAACATCTCCAGCAACAATTTTTGAATTGTCAATTACATCCGATCTTTTTATTCTTGCACAAACTGTAGAGTCAACAATAATTGTCCTCACCAGGTCTCCCACATCGGCTGTTTCACCGCCAGTCAGGTGAATATTAATTCCAAATGAGGCCATTTTTGAAGCAAACAATCTGGAGCCTTCTATGATTTCGGAAATGACTTCCCCCGGAATTCTGTGTTTATTTCTCCCGATTGTAGAAGAGAGAACGATATTGTCCACAACGCCTACGCAAAGAAGGTCATCTGTATTCATTACAATTGCATCCTGTGCTATTCCGTCCCACACTCCCATCTCTCCCGTCTCTTTCCAGTATGCGTATGCAAGAGAAGATTTCGTTCCTGCACCGTCGGCATGCATAACAATACAATAATCCGGATCGTTGGACAGGTAATCGGGTACAATTTTGCAAAAAGCTTTTGGAAATAAACCTTTGTCAATTTTTTCTATTGCCTTATGGACATCTGCCTTGGAGGAAGAAACTCCTCTTCCGGCATACCTCTGTGCATCTGTACCTTTAAGATCCATCATATCTTTTTTTTCAAATAATTTCTATCTCCAGAACATAAGTTCCCTGTACTTAGGGAGCGGCCACAATTCATCATCCACAACCATCTCAAGCTTGTCTGCAACAACTCTCATTTTTTCCATAAAAGGAAGGACAGTACTTGAATATGCCTGTGCTCTTTCGGAGTAGCTTTCGATAACATTTGCCTCTTTTCTGGCTTCAACCAGAGAGTGGAAATCCTCTCTGAGCTGCTCAATATATCCGGAAATCTTTTTTATTGCAATAAGCTGTCTTTCCGACATTACCTTATATTCATCCGGACCAAATATCTCTTTTATCCCGAGTACATTCTGAATGAGTGAGTTTTGGAATTTGATAGCTGTAGGTATTATGTGATTTACAGTTAAATCTCCCAGCACCCTTGCCTCAATCTGCAGCTTTTTCAGGTAAATTTCATTCATTACCTCATATCTTGCCTCCACCTCTCTCTCTGTGAGTACATCTGTCTCTCTCATGAGTTTAAGGGTGTCTTTTTCAAGAAATGCCTTGTAGGCCTGAGGAACATCGGAAATACCTCTTAATCCTCTTCTCTTTGCCTCTTCCTGCCACTCTTTGCTGTATCCGTTGCCTTCGAAACGGATTGCTTTGGATTCAATTATAAATTCTCTGATTGTATCGAGCAGGGCTTCGTCCTGAGTTGAACCTCCGTCAATTTTGGCCTGAACCAGTTTTTTGAAACGGACAAGCTGTTGCGCTACAGCAGCATTTAAAACAAATATTGTTGACGCTACGTTAACAGACGAACCTACTGCCCTGAATTCAAACCTGTTGCCTGTAAATGCAAATGGTGAAGTTCTGTTTCTGTCGGTATTGTCAGGAAGAATCTGAGGAATTTTACCAACAATATTAAGTCTTTTGTTAATCTGTTCTCCCTCTTTGCCGGAATGTGCAGAGAACTCCTCAATGGAATCAAGGATTGTAGTAAGGGTCCTGCCAATAAATACAGACATTACTGCAGGAGGAGCTTCTCCCCCGCCCAGCCTGTATGAGTTGTTCAACGAAGCTACGCTGGCCATCAAAAGATGATGATGCTCGTATACTGCACGTATTATAGAAACAAAGAAGCTGAGAAACTGAAGGTTTGTACCCGGTGTTCTTCCGGGAGAGAGCAGGTTCACGCCCCTGTTGGTAACCATTGAATAGTTGCAGTGTTTTCCGGACCCGTTCACTCCTGCAAAAGGTTTCTCGTGAAAAATTACTTTAAGCTTATGTCTCTTGGCAATTTTTCTCATTAGAATCATCATCATCAGATTCTGATCTACGGATAAATTGGCCTCATTGAAATAAGGGGCAAATTCAAACTGATTGGGAGCAACTTCGTTATGGCGGGTCTTTAATACAACGCCAAGTTTATATGCCTCAGTTTCGAAATCCTTCATATAATTCATTACCCTGGAAGGTATCGCTCCGAAATAATGGTCTTCCAGTTGCTGGTCTTTTGCAGCAGTATGTCCTATAAGCGTCCTGTTGCAAAGCATAAGGTCGGGACGGGCCCTGTAAAGAGCTTCGTCTACAAGAAAATATTCCTGTTCTATACCCAGCATGACATTCACACGCTTAACCGCAGGGTCAAAGAGTGACGCAAGCTCAACTGCCGCTTTGTCAAGTGCCTGAAGCGACTTAAGGTGAGGTGTTTTCTGGTCAAGGGATTCTCCGGTATATGCAACGAATACTGTTGGGATACATAAAGTCTGGTCAATTATAAATGCAGGAGATGTTGGATCCCATGCTGTATATCCTCTGGCTTCAAATGTATTTCTGAGACCTCCGTTAGGAAAACTTGAGGCATCCGGCTCCTGTTGGACAAGCGCATCTCCCCGGAAATTTTCAAATACTCCTCCGTTTTTTGAAGGGTCAACAAACGCTTCATGTTTTTCCGCAGTTGCGTCTGTAAGCGGATGAAACCAGTGTGTGTAGTGTGTTGCACCCCTCTCAACCGCCCAGGCTTTCATCCCGGATGCAATCTGATTCGCTATCTCTCTCTCGATTCTTACACCTTCATTGATAGCAGACTGAACCGCATCAAAAGCCTCAGCAGATAGATATCGCCTCATCTTCTCCACATCAAAAACGTTCTGGCCAAAATATTCCGAAACAGGCTGGTTTTCTACAAAAAATCTCTCTGGTCTGTGCGATGCGAACTCGTCAAGAGCTCTTTTTCTGAAACTGCTCATAGGTCAAATGATTTAATCGGGCAAATGTAACTATTTTTTGGATAAGGAGAATTCAATTTTTGTACATTTGTACCTTACCAAAACAATTTAAACAAATGAAACAGGCCGTCATTTTTCTGATTTTTATTTCTGCTTTCTTTACTCAGGTATCTGCAGAAGCCCGCGAAAACAATGTCCAGAAATATATTAACCAGTTAAAACAGGACACATTGTACACAAATGCCGCTGTGAGCATAATGGTAATGGACGAAAAGGGCCGTAATGTCGCATCATGGAACCCGGACATGCCCCTTCTTACAGCTTCTACGATGAAGACCATTTCGACAGGCATGGCACTCAGGTTACTTGGGCCGGAATACAGGTTCACGACTAAAATCGGATACACAGGATACATAAAAGACGGTGTGCTAAACGGAGATTTATATATTATCGGAGGCGGGGACCCGACTCTTGGCTCCAGAGATACAGTTGCCTACCCTATTGATTCTATTTTCGGGATATGGGCAGAGTCAATAAAACTGGCAGGAATTGCAACAATTAAAGGAAATATAATTGGCGATGAAAGGTATTTTGAGAATGAAATCATTCCTGAGAGCTGGGCTATAAGCAACCTCGGCCCAACCTTCGGGAGCGGACCTTCCGGACTTGCATTTATGGAAAACACCCAGGAATTTAAATTTGTCCATTCGGGCGTTGAGGGTGATGCTGTAAATATCGTTGGCACATATCCTGTTGTTCCGGGAATGATAATTGAAAACGACATAAAAGTCGCACCAAAAAAGAGTGGCGACAGAAGTTCATATCATACAACTGACCTTGCAAGAGTGATAAAGTTCTCGGGTACCGTTCCTGCCGACAGGGAAATTATTGAATTTACCGGATCAAATAAATTTCCGGGAGCCGGCTGTGCAGAAGAGTTCAGAAAGTATCTGCTTACACAGAACATAAAAAGCAATGCCCTGTCATACGACTCACGCATTTATAAAGTGGCCCCTTACGATCAGATTAAGGTAATCGGAGAGACAAAATCTCCTGAACTGGCGTCAATAGTTAATGTAACAAACAGGATAAGCAACAATTTTTACGCAGAAACCCTGTTTAAGACAATCGGAAAAACAATTACCGGAACAGGTTCCTACGACTCATCAAGAGTGGCTGTACTGAGGCTTTTCAAAGAGATGGGACTCTCTTCAAAGGGATATACTCAGGTTGACGGAAGCGGGCTTTCAAGACAGAACTATGTGTCTGCAAGATTTTTCTGTAAATATTTCTCTTTATTGAAAGAAAGCAATACCTTTGGAGACTTTTTTAAAAGCCTGCCTCAGCCGGGCGGTCCGGGAACATTAAAAAATGTTCTGACTGATATGGAACCCGCAGTAAAATCGAGGTTGCATGCCAAAAGCGGATCGCTGTCCAATGTAAAATGTTATGCCGGTTATGTAGAGAGGCAAGATGGCGGAATGTATTATTTTGCAATTCTTACAAACAACTATTCGGCAAGAACGGCTCAGATGCAGGTAGGTATTGAAGGATTTATGAAAGAGTTATTGAAATAAAACTTAATTAAATATATAACATAAAAAATTATAGAGATGCTTACATTATCTAACAAGGCGAATTCAATGCCTGCTTCACCAATCAGAAAATTGGTTCCCTTTGCAGAAGCTGCAAAAAAGAGAGGAGTAAAGGTATATCACCTTAACATTGGTCAGCCCGACATTGCTTCGCCAAAAGAAGCCCTTGACGCTGTAAAAAACGCAACCCCTTCACTTATTCCTTATCCGCACTCTGCAGGTATTGAAACTTACAGAGAGGGTCTGGCAAAATACTATCAGGGGATAAATATTAATGTCACTGCCGATGAAATTAACATCACAACCGGTGGCAGCGAAGCTCTTCAGATTGCTCTCGCCATTACCTGCAATCCGGACGATGAGGTAATTGTTATGGAGCCTTTCTATACAAATTACAACTCTTTTGCCCTTCAGAATGATGTTATCTTAAAGCCTGTTGCAACAACTATTGAAAATGGCTTTGCTCTTCCCGATATGGCAGAGATTGAAAAACGCATAACCCCAAAGACAAAAGGAATCATAATCTGTAACCCCGGCAACCCTACCGGAACGTTGTACACAAAAGAATCTTTGGTTAAACTCGGAGAGATTGCCATTAAACATAAAATCTTTATTTATTCCGACGAAGTATACAGAGAATTCTGCTACACAGACGAACCGCATTTCTCATGCATGCACCTCAAAGGCCTTGAGCAGAATGTAATTCTCCTCGATTCGGTATCGAAACGTTATAGCCTTTGCGGAGTTAGAATCGGAGCAATCGTTTCTAAGAACAAAGAGGTGATGAAAGCAGTTCTTAAATATGCTCAGGCAAGACTTTGTTCTCCTGCATACGGACAGATAGCTGCAGAAGGCGCTTTGAACACCCCTAAAGAATATTTCCAGGCAGTACGCTCGGAATATATCCAACGCAGGGACTTTACTATTGAAGCTCTGAACAAAATGGAGGGCGTTTTCAGTCCAAAACCTATGGGTGCTTTCTATACAATTGCCAAACTTCCGGTAGACGACAGCGACAAGTTTGCTCAATGGCTGCTTGAGGATTTCCAATATGAGAAACAAACCGTAATGGTTGCCCCTGCTGCCGGTTTTTATGCAACTCCGGGAAAAGGTACAAACGAAGTTCGTATTGCCTACGTTTTGAAAATAGATGATCTCAAGGCTGCAATGAAATGTCTTGAAGTGGCTCTTAAACAATATCCCGGCCGTACAATCTAAGGCTATTTTTACTATTTGACAATAGGCTGTCTATTTTTTAGGCAGCCTATTTTTATTTGTTAATCTCCGGCGGTATTATAGGGATATTGAAATTCCGGTCAGGACAGAAACAGACAGGAATTTATTGGGTATAAAGAATATTGAGCCCAGGGGATAAAAGTCAAAATCTGCATTCGTACTCCACGATATGTGTTTGCTTATCTTCATGTCAAATCCGGCCATTGCTGTTGTAGAAACCGTGTAAGGCGATGCCAGAGTTATGCCGTATCCAAATTTTGGTCTGAAAATCCCTTTGGGATAAATATATTCAATCATCAGGGGAATTTTTACAATGTCTCTTTCCTGAGTAACTCTCACCCCTTCGCCTCCTTCAAGAATATAAACATAATGGTATACCGCTCCTTTTGATAATAATACACCGGTGCGAAGATAAAGCTTTTCATTACCACTGGGAATCCACATATTAAGAAAGGCCCCTGCAATGATACTATTCTTCTTTGCCATCTGCTCCGGCTGATAAGAGTAATCGTCTTCTTTAAATACTTTTTCATAACCGGAAAAGGAAATCAATCCGGCAACAGGTTCTATTTTAAATTTAAATGTTGATTTGTTGTATTTAAAGACCTTAAAGTTATCCCCTTTTGTTACACTCCTTGTATATTCCTTTGCGAGATTCACAAGCGTTTTATCTACCGGCCTTCCCATTTTATTAATTTTTTCAGAAAGTTCCGGAGCATCTTTCATGTAGTGGAGAAGCGTTCCCTGGTGTACGGTTGTTGGCTGGGAAACGGTTATCCCTTCGCTGTTGAAAGAACGCATTTTATATGGTAAAGGAGAGAGACCGTCAGTCACATTTTCTATATAATAAAGATCTTCTCCGGTGCTTTTTGAAAAATAGATATTTACCGGACCTTCAAAAAGTAGCTGAAAAAAACTTTTAGTCCCATTTATGTCTTTGGTTACAAAATATTTACCATTTTCAAAGTAATATCCTTTCAGGTCATCAGGAGAATATTTAACAATTTCGCCGGTCGCAGTGTTTTGAAACTTACAGATATTTGACATTAAAACATCTCCCCGGTAGTCTACATTACCGGATATTGTAACCCCGTCTTTTGTAATAACGCTACCTTTTCTGAACTCCGTTTGAGAAAATGCCTGATTGAACGAGATAAAAAGTAACACTGTTACAAATAGAAGCGTGGTTTTAATTTTCATGATATTAATTAAAAATATTAGATAAAATCGGCTATTCTGTTGACTATTATCAACATAATCAGAATTAGGAACTGAATATGGTGCTTATTGCTTTTCTCATAGTTTACAAGATATTCAGAGGCTACAACTGAAGCCGGAACAGCAATGATAGTAGACAGGCTGCCTTCTGCATCGGGGTAGAGAAAAAGGATTAATATACAAAACAATAAAAGCATAATAAACCTGGTATACGCTATGGATTTGATTATGCCATACCTTCCCCTTTCCGAAAGAATATGAACAACTGCCGATAAGAGAATAATTGCAAAAGCAGCGATAATAGTAAATTCCGCAACACTTTCAAGTGTAAATTCGAAGGTTGAAATCTTAATCAGTTCCGATATTAGTAACTCTGCAAACAAAGTAGCATCCTGAAACAGAATATATCTTAGAGAGAAAAGAAAAATCAGGGGGATAAGAACAGACGTAAGAATATATACTGCAGTTCTTAAAGAAAATCCTCTTGTGATAAAAATATAATATAATACCAGTGGAATGAGGAGAGCAGTATGAGGGTCGAAAAGCAACGAAAGTGAAATTAGGAAACCGGCAATGAAACAGTTTATATCACTCTTCTTTGACTGAATTGTAAAATAGATTGACCATAAAAAAAGCGGTGCAGCAAAAGAGCTCCCGGAAAAATATATCGATTCTGGAGAGATGAATACAAATATGAGGAACAACAAGGGCAGGATAAATTTATTTTTTCCTGTTCCAAGCATATTTAATCCGATAAAATACAGGGATATTGCTGTAAAGCCAATAGCAAGAGACGAAAGGATTATGGAAATTTCCCTTGTATAAAAAGAGGTGTCAAAAAATGATATCAGAATAGGTATCCATTCACTTGTAAAGCTTTTGTCGGTGGCATACAGTGCAGACAAACAGAGAAGAACCAAGAGCAATCCGAGAAATAACGGATTAGCCACAAAGTTGTATCCTCTCTTTTTCATAATATTTTTATTTTGAGAAATTTATAAGGTCAAGACCAAGGTCTCTTCTAAAATAAATTCCATTAAAATTTACCTTCTCTATTTGCGAATACGCAATTTCTCTTGCAGAAGCAATATCCGGAGCGTTTACTGTGAGAGCAAGAACCCGTCCTCCGTTTGTTACTATATCCCCGGAAAGTTGTGCCGTTCCGGAATGGAACAATAATGAATCTTTTAATTCCTCTGTTCCGGTAATTTTATAACCTTTTTTATACTCTTCGGGATATCCGCCGGAAACGGCAACTATTGTCAATGATGTTCCGGACGAGTGAACCATTTTTTCACTGCAAAGCTCTCCCCGTCCCAGAGCGGCAAAATGAGAAAGAAGGTCGCTTTTTATTCTTGGAACAACCGCTTCTGTCTCTGGGTCCCCCATTCTTACATTATATTCAATTACAAAAGGGTCTCCACCGCAATTCATCAGCCCGATAAAAATGAAACCCTGATATTTAATACCATCGGCTTTTAATCCTGAGATAGTTGGTTTAATGACTCTCTCTTCAACTTTTTTCATGAATTCGCTTCCTGCAAAAGGAACGGGAGAAACAGCGCCCATACCTCCTGTGTTCAGCCCGGTATCACCCTCTCCTATTCTCTTGTAATCCTTCGCTTCTGGCAATATGAGGTAATTATCCCCGTCTGTAAGGACAAAAACCGATAATTCAATTCCGTTAAGAAACTCTTCAATCACTACTTTTTTCCCGGCTTCACCAAACTTCCCGCCCATCATTGCTCTTAGTTCATCTTTGGCAAGTTGCAGGTTATCTGCTATTATTACGCCCTTCCCGGCAGCAAGTCCGTCTGCCTTAATAACGAATGGAGGTTTAAGCGTTTTTAGAAAGTCAATTGCCTCTTCGGGTTTGTCTGAGTCGAAACTCCTGTAGGCAGCAGTTGGAATATTCCACCTGTGCATAAATGATTTTGCAAAATCCTTGCTTCCTTCAAGTTTAGCTCCTTCTCTTCCCGGGCCTACAAATACTATATCTTTCAGTTGAGAATCGTCTTCAAAAAAATCTCTTAATCCGTTTACAAGCGGATCTTCCGGGCCAACAACAACCATACCGATTGAATTCTCCAGAACTGCATTCTTAATCTGGGCGAAATCTTTAATATTTATATCCAGGTTGATTGCCATTTTTGCTGTTCCGGGATTTCCCGGCGCACAGTACAACTGCTCCAGCAGAGAACTGCTGCTCAGTTTCCATGCAAGCGCATGCTCTCTTCCTCCGGAACCAATAATGAGTGCTTTTATCATTTAAATTTCTATCTTTTTACATCTGTATTCTTTCGCCTTAATTGCTTCCAGAACTCTGGGAAGGGCATACCATAAGTTTTTTGAGCTCTTTATTGAGTCGTGAAAAACAATAACAGCACCTGGTTTAAGGTGTGGAAGTACATTTTTCACGCATTTGCGGCCGGATACTCTTTTGCTATAGTCCCTGCTTACAACATTCCACATCACAATTTTATATCTCTCGCTAAGAACTCTTGCCTGATTGGGACCTATTCGCGCATAAGGCGGGCGGAAAAGGTTTGAATGGATAAGATCGGATGCAGTGTCAATGTCTCTTACGTATAATCCTGTTTCCATTCCCCATCCCTTAACATGGCTGTATGAATGATTGCCAACTGCGTGCCCTCTTCTTAGTATCTCCTGGTACAGTTCCGGATAAAGCTCAACATTCTTGCCTATGCAAAAAAAAGTAGCCTTGGCATTATATCTGTCGAGTTGATCAAGAATCCACGGAGTAACTTCAGGTCTTGGACCGTCGTCGAAGGTGAGATATATCCCATCAGTTTCATTATCAAAACTCCAGATAAAGGAGGGAAAGAGTTTTCTTAAAAATTTTGGTGGGTTTAAATACATCTTCTGCTGCCAATAATTAGGCAAAAATAATAATAAAAATTAACTTTGCATCTCATAAAAACCCGCAATGAGACTATTAAAAGCATTACTGATTTCTTTGTTGATATTCACCTCCTGCGGGGAGAGCAGGATTCCCAAGCAAAAAATGTCAAAAATTATAGCAGAAATCTATATTTCGGACAGGTATATCAACACAAATCAGGAGCTTGTGCGGGCAGTTGACACCTCATTCCTTTATGAGCCTATTTTCAATAAATACGGTTATACTACAAAAGATTTTATTTATACCATAAATTATTACGTTGAACAACCTGCAAAACTCAGGGCAATTTACCTGGAAGCAAAACAGATTCTCCAGGATGAGATGGGGAGAGCAGATTTCGAATATAAACAGGAAAGGTCCCGGGATTCACTCATTGCCGTAATGGAGAGAACTATTATGCCGGGCGTAAACGATGAAGCTCCCGATTCGCGCACAAGAGCATTACGGTGGATATACCTTCCGGCGAGAATGCCAAAGTGGACAGATGCCCTCACAGACACATCACTTGTAAAATTCGATGCCCCATTATCGCCGGTCTGGTGGAAAAACAATATACAAACCAATCAGAAACCTTTTTTAGATTATGAGAAAAATAGCAGCCCAGTATCTCTTCCCGATAAGCTCCAAACCGATTCAACGGGGATACGTATGCTTAAATGACGATGGCCGCATAACTGAAATCGGCGAACTTGATTCCGAAAGCGAAAGTACTGAATTCTATAACGGAATCATCTGCCCAGGGTTTGTTAATTCACATTGCCATATTGAACTTTCTCACCTTGAAGGGAGTTTTTCTCAGGATTCCGGCATGGCCGGGTTTGTTCAACAAATAAATGAGCAGAGGACCAGTATTGAGAAAAAAGAGCGGATAAAAGCAATTGAATCGAATATGAAGAAACTCTACAATAGCGGGGTTTCGGCTGTGGCAGATATTTCCAATTGCGACGAAAGCTTTGAGATCAAATCAAAATCAAAACTTTACACAAGAACATTTTTGGAAGTTTTTGGCTCCGAATCCAAAGATGCCGGGAATATCCTAAAGAATGTGCGGGAACTTGCGTGTCATGCAGAATCGTTAGGGATAGACTCATCCCCTACTCCTCATGCAAGTTATTCCATGAGCAGGGAGTTGCTCAGAGATGTTAGCGAAGAAGGAATCAGAAGCGGTTTCCTTTCATATCACAACCAGGAAAGCTGGGAAGAAGAGGAGTTGCACATTAAGGGCAAAGGCCCCATTGCCCTTGAACTTAAGCGCAAAGGGAGAAGTACCCCCCCTGTTACCGGAGAATCTTCACTACTCTATTTTTTGGATACTCTTGGAAAAGCCGGAGAAAAGATTGCCGGGCAGATATTGCTGGTTCATAATACATTCACAAACGAAAAAAGTTTGGATGAGGCAATTGCAAGAATCGAAAATCTATATCTTGCAATTTGTCCGCTTTCAAATCTTTTTATTCACAGAGCTCTCCCCCCTATCAACCTTTTTAGAGAAAAAGAGGTAAAAATAACATTGGGGACAGACAGCCTTTCCAGCAACACTATTCTTTCGATGGCAGATGAGATTTTAGCAATTCATCGATATTTCCCCGCTATCCCGCTTGAAGAGATACTTGTCTGGGCTACAATAAACGGTGCAAAATTCCTCAAAAAAGAGGACGATCTGGGTACTTTTGAACTGGGGAAACGGCCGGGAGTAGTGCTTATTGACAACATTGACTGGCAAAACCGCAGACTAACAGACAAAAGCAAATCTGTGAGACTGGTTTAACAACGACAAAAGATATGTCAACAATACTTTTTAACGAAATAATATTCGGTCCCGTGCACAGCAGAAGGCTTGGCACGTCTCTGGGAGTGAATCTTCTCCCAAGATTCGGAAAATGGTGCAGTTTCGATTGCCTTTATTGCGAATGCGGATTCAATAAAGATGGAAAAAAAGATAATAAACTGCCCACTGTGGATGAGGTAAAAGTTGCTCTTGAATCGACTCTGAGAGACTATACAACAAATACCGGTAAAATTGACACAATAACTTTTTCAGGAAACGGAGAGCCTACTATGCATCCGGATTTTGCCGAAATAATAGACTTTGCTCTTGAAATGAGGGCAAAATACTGCCCCGGGGCAAAGGTATCCGTACTCTCAAATGCAAGCCAGATTCACAAACCTGCCATTGCTGCTGCCCTGCTGAGAACGGACAACCCCATTCTTAAAATTGACTCAGCAATTGAAGGGACCACACAGCTTATAGACAGGCCCCAATTCTTATATTCCCTGAAAAGTCTTAAGGAAAACCTTGAACCGTTCAGAAACAAGTTTGTATTACAGACAATGTTTCTCAGAGGAGAGTTTGAAGGTAAAGCAGTTGACAACACTACCGAAACCGAAGTAAATGAGTGGAGGAAACTTGTTACAGATATTGAGCCCCGTGAGATAATGGTCTACACAATAGACAGGGAAACACCTGCGGCAAATCTTCAAAAAGTATCCGTTGAGGAGATGGAGAAAATAACCGCACCTCTTAAAGAACTAGGGTACAGAATTAGTATAAGCGGTTAATTAATATGAAAGTTGTTATTCAGAGAGTATCGGAGGCGTCGGTTTCTGTTGAAGGGAACATAACAGGAAAAATTGGCCGCGGACTAATGATTCTTGTAGGTATAGAGGAGAGCGATAACGAATCCGATATCGAATATCTCACAAAAAAAATCGTTAATCTCAGGATATTTGACGACAGCCAGGGAGTAATGAATATCTCTCTTCTGGACACAGGCGGCGAAATATTGCTTGTCAGCCAGTTTACCCTTCATGCACAAACAAAAAAGGGAAACAGGCCTTCATACATTAAAGCTGCCCGTCCCGAGACTGCCATTCCTATATATGAGAAATTTAAAAAATCGCTCACTATTGCATCGGGCATAGAGGTAAAAAGTGGTATATTTGGAGCAGAGATGAAAGTTTCTCTTGTGAACGAAGGGCCTGTTACAATAATAATTGATACAAAAGAAGAAAAATAAAAATATGGATACAATTGAAAAAGAACTTCAGAAAATAAAAGAGAACCTTCAGAAATGGAACAGACCCGAAATTCTGGCCGCTTGTAT
>JAAXVX010000217.1 GCA_013335275.1 Bacteroidales bacterium | reverse complement strand
TTGTTGCGGTTTTGTCGTTATTAAGGAACCATACATTTTTACCTGTAGCATCCTCAACACCTGCCCACTCAAGACCATAAAGAGCAAGAGTAGACTGACCTTCTCTGTAGATGAATTTTGCACGTGCATCATCTCCTGTTGGGTCATACCAGATAATATCCTGTGCGACACCATCCTCTCCGCTGTAAAGTTTGGTTACAGTTGATTTCACATGAGATGCTGTAATGCCTAAACTCCAGTTTAAGTCCTTAGATTTAATGATATCGCCTGATAATTCAATTTCGATACCCTTGTTGTTTATTTCACCCACATTTTTCAATGTAGAGTAGAAACCTGTAATATTAGAGATAGGAACGTCCTGAAGCAAATCTTTAGAATCTCTGTTGAAATATTCTACTGTACCGGAAATTCTCTGATCCAAAAGTCCAAATTCCAATGCTATATTAGATGTAAAACTGGTTTCCCATGAAAGAAGAGGGTCTGCAATACTGCTCACTGCTCCGCCCGGTTGTTCCATATACTTGTTTGTATAGGTAGACAATGAACGCCATCCGTAGTTTGAAGATGGAAGGGTACCATTTACACCATAAGAACCTCTTAATCTAAGGTTGCTTATAAGAGAAATGTTTTTCATGAACTCCTCCTTGTCAATTCTCCATGATCCCGCAACTGAGTAGAAGTTACCCCAGCGATTAGCAGGGCCCAGTTTTGAAGATCCGTCACGACGATATGAACCGGAAACATAATATTTGTTATCGTAGTTATATTCGGCACGTGAAAGTAAAGAAAGCATTGCATTTCCTGAGTAGTATGCTGTTGCGTCCAGTTTACCTGCAGTAGCAACTGTGTGAAGTGAGCTGTTTGGAAGGTTTGTTCCGGAAGCGCGCTGGAAATCAAATTTATTTGATTCAGCTTCCCATCCTACCAATACTCCAACTGTATGTTTCGGAGCAATCTCTTTATTAAAATTCAAAGTAGAAGACGAAACAAGCTTATTGTTTATTGAACTCATTTCAGAAACCGAACCGCCTACGCCTGCTCCTGTGAAGTGGCTTGAACTGTAATACAGATGGTCGTTGGTTTGTGTGTTATCGTAAGACAAAATTGTCTTAAAAGTCAAGCTTGGTAATATTTTAACTGTAATAGCCTCACTTGCGGAAATCCTGAGAGTGTTGGAACTGTTTTCCCACTCATTGTTATAATAAAGAGCATTATAGGCATAACTGCCATATCTTGCTGTCCAGTCTGCTCCGGTAAGGTAGTCTGTTGGCCAGTAAAGCCCCCATAACAGGTTACGTGACTGAAGGAAGTAGTTGTTTCCGGTTGCACGGCTATCGTTAAACCCGGATTTGCCACTTTTTGCAATATTGATGTTTGTAGTGAAATCTACAAATTTGCCCACCTTTTGAGTCAGGTTTACCCTGCCTGTGATACGGTCGAAATCATTTATTACACTGCGGCCCATATCTTTTGTATATGAGATGGAAGTGAAATAGTTTGAAGCGTCTGTTGCTCCGCTTACAGAAAGGTCATAGGACTGATAAACTGCGGTTCTTAACAAAGCGCTTTCCCAGTCATAAAAAGAACCGGCTCTGTCGCCTCCGATTGTCAGGGATTTCACTGTATTATCGGGAGCGGTGAATGTATACCCGTGTTTGTTAAACCTCTTGTTTAGCTGAGCAAGTGCAGTGGCGCTTGCAACTGCAGGAGTTTTGCCATAAGCATATACATCTGCATTCCAGAAGTTCTCATAATACATTTCAACTTGTTGTTCTGTGCTTGCAGCCTCATAGTTAGGGGTTGCAAAAGATGGGGTTATACCCACAGAAGCTTTAAAGTTGATATTTGTTTTTCCCATTTTACCGCGTTTGGTTGTTATTACAATAACACCATTTGCTGCTCTTGATCCGTAAAGAGAAGAGGCTGCGGCATCTTTCAGAATAGTGACAGATTCAATATCACTTGGGTTAATTGTACTCATAACGTTATTAGAAGTATAGTTACCCATATTCGATACGTTACCTGAAACAACAGGAACACCATCCACTACATAAAGAGGTTCGTTGGATGCATTCATTGATCCAATACCCCTTACTCTTATTGATGATGTAGATCCTGCCTGTCCTGAATTGGAAGAAATTTGCACACCGGCAACCTTTCCATTCATGGCATTTTCAAAAGAGAGAGTAGGAACGTCTTTTATCGCATCGCTTTTAACAACGCTGGCGGCACCTGTAAAGGTTCCTTTTGTACTTGTTCCGTATGCTACAACCATAACCTCATCGAGGTTTGTAGCGTCAGCTGTCATGATTACATCCACAATAGCACGGCCGTTAACAGGCACCTCTTGTGTTCTGTAGCCAATGTAGCTGATAATAAGGGTTGCATTACCCGAAACATTAGGGAGAATAAATTTCCCATCGAGGTCTGTAGTTGCACCTACACCGCTTACACCCTTAACCTGGATGGTAGCGTAAGGAACTGGAGAACCGTCATCGGAAGAGGTCACCTTACCGGTAACTCTCGTCTGAGCCATACCGATAGTGACAAGCAATACCGACAAGACAATCAAGATTGATTTCTTCATAGATTAAGTAAATTTTATTAAAGGTTTTCGCATCGAAATTAAACACTTTTTAACGAAAAACAAAAAATTGTTATGTTTTCTTATTCATTTGTTAAATATTGTTATTCCAAGGGTTTTTATAAATGTTTCCTGTATGTTTTCATGCATATCCTTACAATCTGTAAGCAGAATTAGAAAAGTAATTATATTTTATCCTTTTTATTAACTATTCTCTTTCACTCTGCTCGTTTTATTGTATAAAAAAAGCTGCCGAAAAAACTTCGGCAGCCTATATTATATAAGGGAAAGATTAGTTTCTGAACGGACGTCTTTCTCCCGATCTTCCCTGAGAAGAATGACCTCCTCTTGGTCCTTCCGGTCTTGGTCTTCTTTCGGGTTCCACGTAACCTTCCGGTTTCTCTATCAGAGCCTTGCGCGAAAGTCTCATCTTGCCGCTTTTAGGATCCATCTCCAAAAGTTTAACCTCAACTTCGTCTCCAACATTCACTACATCCTCAACTTTTTCAACTTTTTTCCAGTCAAGTTCCGAAATATGGAGAAGTCCCTCTTTTCCAGGAAGAATCTGAACAAAAGCTCCAAATTCAAGAATAGATACAACCTTACCTTTATAAACCTGTCCGGCTTCCGGAACTGTTGTAATACCCTTTATCCAGTCTAAAGCTGCTGTCATGCTCTCCTGATTGTCTCCGAAGATATCGACAATACCCATACTGTCCTTTTCTGTAATAGTAATAGTAGTGCCTGTAGTCTTCTGAATCTCCTGAATAACCTTTCCACCGGTACCA
>JAAXVX010000216.1 GCA_013335275.1 Bacteroidales bacterium | reverse complement strand
AAAGATTGCGACAGTAAGGTTTTCCCGGAGAAGTCTGTCAGACTAATCTCAAGAACGGCTTTTTTGCTCTCTTCAATATCCGAAATGGCATAAAAAGACATTACGCCCTTGTCATAAACAGATGCAACTATCCTGTTTTTGAAGGCTTCTCGCGCAAAATAGTGCACCGCTTTCCATTTGAGATAATAATCAATTCCGGACCATGATGCAACCGGCCAGCAGTCGTTAAGTTGCCAGTAAAGCGATCCCTGACAAAACGGCATATCAATTCTATGCGACTCAATAGCAATCTTAATAGCTTCCGCCTGAAGCAGCTGGCCCACATACAGGAATTTCTCGAAGTTCTCCGGAACTGCATAACTCTGTTCCATATATTCGCGAATCCTCAGGTTTCCTATTCCGCTTCGCTGATGGGAAGCCATAACCTCGGACTCAATATCCCAATCCTGAGGCAGAGTATATTTCTTTACACTCACAAATTCCGGAAACGACTGAAAACCGTACTCACTCATGAAGCGGGCCCTGTATTTCCGAAATGCCTCAATGGGTTCCCGCCCGTGCCATACGCCCCAGTAATGAACATCCCCCTTGTTACCGCTGTAACCGGCAAGCTGTCCGTATCCACGGGAAGGGGATGAGTGCCAGTAAGGCTGACCATTTGTAAGCTCCTTTACCACAGAAGGGATGATTTTATGAAAAAGAGTATCATAACCATGCCAGATTGCTTGACGCTGCAGCTTAGTGTACCCTTCTTTCCATCCCCAGCCCTTGTTTTCATTCCACTCTGCCCATGCCGTTTCAATCTCGTTATTCCCGCACCATAACGCAACAGAAGGGTGGTTGCGCAATCGTTTAACATTGTCGACAGCTTCAAGCCGGACATTCTCCAGAAAGTCATTATCACCGGGATACATTGCACAGGCAAACATAAAATCCTGCCACACCATTATCCCGTACTTGTCGCATAAATCGTAAAATATATCCTCTTCATATATTCCTCCTCCCCAAACCCTAAGCATATTCATATTTGCCTCTGCTGCCGACTTTACAACAAATTCATATTTTTCAGGACTTACAGAGGGCAAAAAGACGTCCCCCGGAATTATGTTCGCACCTTTTGCGAAAACAGGGCGGCCATTAACCTCAAAAAAGAAACTCTCTCCATCTCCGGAACTATCTGGTTCCCGAATGAGTTTAATGGTTCTCAGGCCTATATTTTTCGATTCTGAGGAGTATACCCTGCCATTGGCCGAGATTTCTACGGTAATTTTATAGAGAGGTTGTGACCCAAGACCATTTGGCCACCAAATCCGTGGGTTGCGGATTTCAAAACCTATATTGGTTGTATTGGTTCCGCCCCTGAGAATTATTGCCCGTGAAGAGACGATTGTGTCATTTACCAGAATTTTACAGATATATTCAGTTGTTTTATCCGTTGCTGTTTCTACTTTCGCCGTCAATTTTACAGGTTGCCCTTTTGACTCATTGGAAATATTAGCCTCATTCTGTTCAACGAACATATCGGTAATGCGCAAACCATTCCATGCAATTAGTTTTACAGGCCTCCAGATGCCCGATGTAACAAGACGGGGCCCCCAGTCCCATCCAAAATGATATCCCGCCTTGCGGGTGAAAACGCTCACCCTTTTGTCGCCAATTCCTCCATTTTCCGACTGATCGTTTGATGCAGGCAATGAATATCCCAGTGTTTTCAGTTTTTCCAGACCAACGGTTATGGGTGATTTAAAATGTATAACCAATTCATTTGTTCCGGCTCTGATGATTTTTCTCACATCTGCCTCCCAGATGCGGAACATATTGTCTGCACTTAAAATCTGAACACCGTTAAGAAAAACTGTTGCATAAGTATCTAACCCCTCGAATCTCAGAATTATATTTTTGTTTGAAGCGGTCCCGCGGGAAACAGTAAAGATTGTTTTATACTCCCAGTCTGACTTGTCAATCCACTGCAAACCCTTCTCGTTTGTTCTGAAATAAGGATCCCCAATCTTGCTGCAGGCAAGCAGGTCCGTATGAACCGTACCCGGGACTGTGGCGTCAAGCCATACGCCATCATGATTAGAAACAAATGCTAACCCTGCGATGCTTTCTTTGCCGGGAACTTGTCTGAACTTCCATCCGGAGCGTATATTTTCTGTATGAACTTCTCCAAAACAGATTAAAGAAACAAACAGAGCAATCGCAGTAAGTGATAGTCGTCTCATAGGGTTTATATCTACCTGACAAAAATTTCGTCAATAAATATAAATCCTTCTCCGCCTGCACCATCGTGCCACTTGGGAATTGTGCCGATATTCTTTGCAAAGACCTTTATATATCTGGCCACTTTTTTACCATTTTTGCTATCCGGAGTAAAAACGAAATCCAGGATACGGAGAGTCAGATCATTTTCCTCCATGCCATTATATACAATTCCTAAAGTATCAAAATTTACTCCATCTGCAGAGATGGAAAACTCTGCATATTTTGGCATCCATATCCATGATTTTGCATCCTGCAGAAATCCTGCACCAATTGAATTTATCTCTGTTGGTGAACCAAGGTCAACAATTGCAGTGAAGTCAGTATCCTGATACCCCTGCCATCCGCCTAGCCTGAAATTTAGCAATCCGCGTATTCCGTCAATAAGCCCTTCGTCTCCTCCAGCGTTATATTGCGGATTGTAACGGGACAATATTTTAATTTTTAATCCGGAGTTTACCTTTTTCAGATTGGTTGTTACAATAAAACTCTTCTCGCCTTTACTATTAACGCTATATGCGCATATTAACGAATTGGACTTAATTGTCAGGGGGCCGGTATACAAACTGAAACCTTCTTTTTTACCTGAGTTGTCCTGAATATTATAATAAATTCGGCAGAGAGGTTCTGCCTTAATCTCCAGCTGAATTGAGTCTTTGAAAATAGTGTTCTCCATTTCGAACCACGGGTTTACTACAATAGGAGAGCCGGCAATAAGAGAATGAGGCCTGTCTGCTTCTGCGACTGCAAAATCATAGTTTGGCGAAGAACTCATGTTGATATTAAAAGTGCTGCCACTGATAATATCGTTATGAGAAATATAAGACTTTGAGTAAGGGTTGCCATTAAGGGTTATAGAATTGATGTACAGATTCTCTTTGCTGTTCCCGTTTGCATTAACTTTAAACCGTTCACCATTTTCAAGATTAACGGCTACACTTGAGAACAATGGAGAGCCCAGTGCATAGATGTCATCCCCGGGAGTCACCGGGTAAAATCCAAGAGCACTTAGCACATACCATGCAGACATCTGGCCACAGTCGTCGTTTCCGCAAAGACCGTCAGGAGCAGAACTATAAAGGGTAGTCATGATTTGTCTTACCATCTCCTGA
>JAAXVX010000010.1 GCA_013335275.1 Bacteroidales bacterium | reverse complement strand
AGGAGAAATTGGCATAGGTACACATATAAGATATATTATTAACCCTGCTAAATTCATGAATAAAGTATCTTGAGGCGATACACAGAAATAAAACACACATACCAGAGAATCCTTAAATTCGTTGTAATCGATATTTGGCACCTGGATCTCTCCGAGCTCAGCATAATGAGAGCCCGGATGATTCGTTATCTGAAAGTGCTGATAATTACTATAAGGGGTTATAGCAGCGATAAAGCCGGACTTCAGGCGGTTGGCTTAAGCTTTTTTTCGGCGATGGCTGTTGTTCCTTTTGTTGCTCTGATGTTTGCAGTGACAAAAGGATTTGGTCTCGCACAAAAACTCGAAACTCTTTTACTTACATATTTTTCTGATAATGAGGATATTATTCAATATATCCTTCAATTTGCCAACAATATTATCAAGTCCGGGCAGAATGGTTTTTTTGGAGCAGTGAGTTTTATTTTTCTCCTTTGGACAGTAATCTGGCTTATGCTAAGTATTGAGAAGTCATTTAACGACATATGGAAAGTTGAAGCCAAGCGCTCATTTGGCAAACGGGCATTGTACTATCCTCTTCTTTTGCTTGTGTCTCCTTTGATTATTTCAATTTTTATGTCACTGGGCCTTATATACTCCAATGCGCTCAAATCGGTGGGGCTTCAGATTGACCGATTCATTCCTGTCACGTCTATTTTTACCTGGCTCACATTTTACGGAGTTGTTGTAATGGTGTTTACGCTTATGTACTACTTTATCCCGAATATTAAGGTTAAATTTGCTGCAGCATTCAACTCTTCGCTAATAATATCATTTGCATTTGTAGTTGTTCAGTTTTTCTATCTTGAAACGCAGCTGATGGTTTCCGGTTTGAATGCTGTTTATGGGGTGTTTGCGGCAATACCGCTTTTTCTGGTATGGATGAACATCTGCTGGACTCTTATATTGTTTGGTGCAGAATTATCGCACGCATATCAGAATGTAGACAGATATAAGATAAACAATGTATAACTTATAAAACAATGTTTACTGAAAAGGATACAGAACTTATTGATAAGGAATTTGAAGAGCTAAGGCTTGCAAGTCTCAAAAGATGTGCAAACCAGACAGAGTACGAAACCGTGCTTAAGGCTTTCGAATTTGCACGCGCTGCCCACAATGGCGTAAGAAGACGATCGGGCGAGCCATATATCCTCCATCCCATTTCAGTTGCCAAAATTGTTGTACAGGAAATCGGACTTGGCTATAAATCCATTGTAGCAGCTCTGATGCACGATGTTGTTGAAGATACTGAATATAACATAGAAGACATCGAAAGGCTTTTCGGAGCTAAGATTGCCTCGCTGGTTGACGGTTTAACGAAAATCAAGAGTGCATTTGACAGTTCATCAAGCAGCCAGGCAGAAAATTTTAAGAGAATACTGCTCACCCTCAATGACGATGTGAGGGTTATACTTATTAAACTGGCAGACAGACTTCACAATATGCGCACTATAGAATTTATGCCCGAACATAAAAGGGCAAAAATTTTAAGTGAAACAATGTACATATTTATTCCGCTTGCGCACAGGCTTGGTTTGTACAGCATTAAGTCCGAACTTGAAAATATCTGGCTTATGCACACTCTTCCTTCCGAGTACGATGAGATTCAGGCCAAGATATCACAAACTGTGGTTGAAAGAGGCTGCGCAATCGACCTGTTCATGGAGCCTATAGTGGAAAGCCTTAAACAAAGCGGGTTCAAGTTTACAGTGTCAAAAAGAACAAAAACCCCCTACTCCATCTGGAGAAAAATGAATGCGAAGGGGATTCCTTTTGAACAGATATACGACCTTTATGCGGTAAGAATAGTATTTGAGCCAAAAGAGGATCAGCCGGAAAGAGTGCAGTGCTGGCATATTTATTCACTCATTACAGAGCTTTATCTTTCAAAAACAGATAGGATACGGGACTGGGTAAGTACCCCCAAGATAAACGGATACGAAGCTCTCCACTGCACAGTAATGGGGCCGCAGGGAAACTGGATTGAAGTTCAGATCCGGACAAAGAGGATGGACGAACTTGCAGAAAGAGGCGTTGCAGCACACTGGACATATAAAGGGACATCTCCAAGCGAAACAGAGATGGACAAATGGCTCAATATGGTAAGGGAAGTACTTGAAAATCCGGATGTAAATGCACTTGAATTTTTGGATAAGTTCCATACCGGTCTTCTTGCTTCCGAAATTTACGTTTTCACTCCCAAAGGAGAGTCAAGGGCATTGCCTAAGGGTTCGACGGCACTCGATTTTGCCTACTCAATCCATACCGAAGTCGGAAATAAATCAATAGCAGCCAAGGCAAATTATAAACTTGTTCCGCTCACATATGAGCTAAGAAACGGAGACCAGATTGAAATCATTACAGCTGAATCACAAAAGCCTCAAAGAGAGTGGCTTGATTTTATAAAAACCCCTAAAGCCAAAGCGATTATTCTTGAAGCTTTAAAATCCGAAATAAAAGATTCTCAAAAAAGAGGTCAGACCATTCTTGATGAAAAACTCAAGGCACTTGGCATAAAACCTCAATCAAGGGTGTACAAGAAACTCTCGGAAAGCTACAAGCTTAACAACAGAGAGGAGCTCTTTAGCAAAATAGGTGCTGATTTGCTTGATTTAAACGACCTGTCCAAGGTCTTAAAGAAAAATTCCAGTAATAAAATTGTCAGATACTGGAATCTGCAGTTTTCAAGAATCACCGGCAGTGAAAGCGAACACGAATGGGACTGGGAAGGTGATGAAATAATCAGCGATGATAAAGATTCTGAGTCCGATGAGGTCAAAAAAGAGAAACCAAGCAAGATTGATATTAAGAAAGATTTCCTTTTGAGAGAAAATCCGCTTGACAAGACACTCTCATATCAGGTAGCTCTCTGCTGCAGGCCTATTCCGGGAGACAAAGTAATAGGGTTTATTAATGACAATGACGAGGTTATCGTTCATAAAAACAGTTGTCCCGAGGCAATATTGCTTGCTTCAAGAGACGGTGAAAGGATTGTAAAGGCCAAATGGAGCAAACATACGGTTCCGTCATTTCTTGCCAGAATAACGATGAGGGGCATAGACCGTCTTGGCATACTGAATGAACTTACACAATACATTACACTTGTACTGAGTGTCAATATCCGAAAAATATTCATTGAAACTCATGACGGAATCTTTGAAGGATACATTGATCTTTATGTACACAGCACCGAGGACCTGGACAAGCTTATTAAGCAAATGTCTGTTGTAAAAGGAGTAATGAGCGTTGTGAGAACAGAAATTAAAGAAAATTAATTAAGAATGAACAAACAAAGAAGCGGGATTATTGCTGCAATTCTCTTTTCTGCCATATATTTTGCAAATTCCTGTGCGAATACCACTGCCCCTCCTTCGGGTGGGCTCAAAGACACTCTTGCTCCTGTTTTACTGAGCGTTATGCCAGATTCAAATACAATTAAATTTCCCACGCAAAAAGCTAAAGTCGAATTAAAATTTAACGAGTTTGTTGTTTTAAAAGAGCCCGAGAAAAATATTCTCCTTTCGCCTCCTCAAAAGAAAAGAGTTGAAGCAAAGGTGAGAGGGAAAAGCGTAGTTGTAGAATTTCCGGCAAAACTAGATTCAGCAACCACTTATACACTTTATTTCGGAAATTCTATTGAAGATAACAATGAAGGAAATAAGTTCCCCGGATACAGGTATTCGTTTTCAACAGGAGGATATATTGATTCCATGCTGGTTACCGGGCTTATTGTGGATGCCGCCACACTTCTTCCTGTCCCGGGAGCTTTGGTTGCTTTTTATACGGACCATTCAGACAGTGCCCTTTATAAAAAGCTTCCTGCTTCACTTACCAGAAGCGATCAATGGGGATTTTTTCTTGCAACAAACCTTAAGCCGGTCCCGTACAGATTGTTTGCATATACAGACAAAATTCCAACAATACATACGACCCGGAAAATGAGAAAGTGGCTTTTTTGGACACTCTTTTCACTCCGGCGATTGTCATGAAAAAGGGAATTGAGGAGCTTAAGTATACAGACTTAAAAGACACAAGTGCATCTCTTTCAAGAAAGCATCAGCTTCAGATGTATATTTTCCGGGAGGAGGGCCGCAGACAACTGGTCAGGACATACGAGAGGCCTTCTGAAAGGATGGTATTTGTTAAGTTTAACGCCCCCGAAGTATCAATTGATTCTCTGGGATTTGAAGGCGTTGATTCTTCGAGTGTTATAAAACAGTTTAATATTAAGCATGACAGCCTTGTCATGTGGATAACTGAAAAAACGCCAAAGGTACCGGATTCATTGTTTCTCAATATTAAATACTACAAAACAGATTCTCTGAATAATCTGGTACTGTCCCGCGAACGGCTCAAATTTGTAGCGCCAAGGGTAAAAAAACCCGACCAAAAATCCGGAAATCAGCAAAATGCTCCCCGCAAGGATCTTTTGAAAGTTGTTATTGAAGCAGTGCCTTCATTAATTGAAAAGGATGGATATAAATTAGAATTTCCTGCTCCACTTACGTTTTTTGACGATAAAAATATTCTTTTCACTTCCAGAACTCCAAAGGGTGTTGAAGCAAAAGAGGAGGTTTCAATATTTAAAGACTCTTCGGAAATGAGAATTTACCACTTGAAGCCCAAGGGTAAAATGTATTTGGGATATGATTATATGCTAACAATTCCTAAAGGAGCATTCAGGGATATCTATGGTAATACAAATGACACGCTTGTAAGCACTATCAGCCTTCCCAAAAACGAAAGGCTTTCCAGAATAGACCTTAAAGTAACAGGGGCGGACGGCTCTTCCTATGTAATAGAACTGATTAATCAGACAAGAGAAAAGGTGTTTCGGTCATATAAGATATTATACGACGCTGCTCTCGATTTTCCATATCTGGAACCCGGAAGATATTCCATAAGAATATTCAGGGACGTTAACGGTAACGGTATACTTGACTCCGGAAATATCCAGGAACGTAAACAGCCGGAGAAAGTAAGGCTATTTACCCTTCCCTCCGGTTCGAATATTCTGGAACTTAAGGAAGGAATGGAACTTGAACAAAAAATTGATTTAAAAGAGATTTTTAAATGAAAAAAGGGATTACCCTCGCATTAACAATTATATTACTGTTTTCGCTTTCATTAAAAGGCCAGAACAGAGAACATCTCGTTGGAGTCAGGTGGGGTTACAATATCAGTAATGTCACTTTTGATCCCGCCAAAGAGCACACAGCCATAAAGAGTACAAAAAACTACTCTGTTCTTTACACCTATTATCACGATATCTGGGGTGCTTCGCCATATTTCGGGTTTCAGACAGGTTTGTCTTTTTGGCAAACCGGATATAAATCGGGTAATGTTGAAGAACAGACGGATTTAATCTCTTTACCATTAGTGTCCCAATTTCACCTGGACTTCTGGAAGCTGAGGGTATTATTAAATCTTGGCGGATACGGAGGATATCGTTTAAATAAAACGGTATACGACCTTTCCGGCACCGGAGATGCGACAGGAGTAACCGGGTTCGATGATCTTGATAATAGAATTGAGTTTGGAATTATTGCCGGAGGAGGATTTGCGGTTGTTCTTAAACCTGTGGAACTACAGTTTGAGGCAAATTACAACTATTCCCTCTCCTACCTTTATAATCCAAGAAAACTGAATGAGACAGTTCCTCAGTATACGTATCCGAATCAGCTTATCTTTAGTGTTTCACTTATGTACCATATTAAACAGAGATGAAATATATATCGGTTAAAGCAGGTGATGTTATTATAGGGAACGGAAGGCCGGTTGTGGTTCAGACAATGTGCAATACGCCTACGTGTGATATTGAGGCTTCGTTTAATCAGTGTGTAAGACTTTCAAAAGCAGGGGCTCAGATAATCCGGCTTACAACTCAGGGGATAAAAGAGGTTGATGCGCTTAAAGAGATAAAATCACGACTTACAAAAGCCGGTTTTAATACTCCGCTTGTGGCTGATGTTCATTTTTCGTCTGAAGTAGCGCTGGCGGCGGCCGAAGTTGCCGATAAAGTCCGGATAAATCCCGGAAACTTTGCAAAAGATCCCGTGGTGGCAAGAGAACAGTTCGAAAGGCTCATCGATATATGCAAAAGAAGAAAAATTCCAATACGGATAGGCGTTAACCATGGTTCTCTGGGAGAAAAAATCATTGAAAAATACGGAGATACCCCCCTTGGAATGGCTGAAGCAGCTCTTGAATGGATAAACATGGCTATGGAAAGCGATTTCAATCAGATAGTCATTTCGCTCAAATCCAGCAACACAAGGGTGATGACAAATGCATACAGATTGCTGTATGAATCTTTTACAAAATCAGGAATATACTTCCCTCTTCATTTAGGAGTAACAGAAGCAGGCAACGGAGAGTCCGGAAGAATTAAATCGGCAGTGGGGCTGGCAACTCTTCTTGGTGAGGGTATCGGCGACACAATAAGAGTTTCACTAACAGAAGATCCGGCTAACGAATTGCCTGTAGCATCTTTTATCGCTGACTATTTCCGGGATAGGACAACCAGCTTCAAATATATATCCGAAAACAAAAATTCAGAAGATTCACAGACAATCTGCGCCAGCTACAATTCAAAATCATGGAGCGAGTTCATTCTAAAAGCTTCCTGCGATTTAGGGCCTCTCCTGCTGGATAATAAAATTGACGATATAAAACTTAATGTTTCCATAAACGAGAAACCTGCTTCTCCCTCAGAAATATCGCGTTTCAGGGATGAGTTGCTTCAGGCATCAAGAAGAAAATTTACAAAACCGGAATATATTGCATGTCCCGGCTGCGGGAGGACTCTGTTTAACCTTGAGGAGGTTTTTGAAGAGGTAAAAAGAAGAACATCTCATCTTAAAGGATATAACATTGCCGTAATGGGTTGTGTGGTAAACGGCCCCGGGGAAATGGCAGATGCAGATTACGGATATGTAGGTGAAGGGCGAAATAAAGTGAGCATTTACAGAGGCAAGACAGCTATATTTCGTGCTGTACCCCAGGATGAAGCTATTGACAAACTACTTGAACTTATCGAAGAAGACCGTCGCAACAATCTTTTCAAACCAAGAAACTAACCACTTATACAATAAACCAATGAACTTTAGAAAAATTCTTTTTTCGTTAGTATTTATTCTCTCTGCCATCGGGCTGAATGCTCAGGCACCGTATCTGTTCGTAAATCCGGATGATTCCGATTTTAGTGAAAGTTGCACATCTATTATGGTAGGCAAAAAAGCAAGTGCAGACGGCTCTGTTATGACTGCCCATACTTGTGACTCAAATTACAGAACATGGGTTGAGATGACATCCAGAAAACATTACAAAGCAGGTGATACCGAACCTGTTTACTGGGGCACACTTCACACAGAAGAACCATGGGATGTTCGCAATGTTACAGAAAAAGGCAGAATTCCCGCAGTTGAGGAGACATTTGCATATCTTAACACAGCCTATCCCTGTCTTAATGAAAAACAGCTTGCCATTGGCGAAACAACTATCACCGGAAGAAAAGAACTACAAAACGCAAATGGTCTTTTTCTAATTGAAGAGCTTGAAAGAGTAGCTCTCCAGAGATGTTCCACTGCCCGTGACGCTATCAAACTCATTGGAAGGCTTTCTGAGCTTTATGGATATGGTGATGACGGCGAGTGTATAACAATCGCAGATAAAAAAGAGGTTTGGCAGCTGGAAATTTTCGGTTCAGGTCCCGGTAAACCTTCTTCAATTTGGGTGGCACAAAGAATTCCCGATGAACATGTAGGAATATCTGCTAATATTCCAAGAATATCAACCGTAAATTTCAATGACCAGGATAACTTTATGTACAGCAGTGACATAAAAGAGAGAACCAAAAAACTTGGCTTTTGGAATGGAACAGACGAATTCAAATTCTGGAAAGTAAGCAGCGGAAGCAAACCTTTCTCATACCGTGAATATTTTGTATTCAACACACTTGCTCCTTCACTTCAGTTAAAATTCAATTCAGAAGAGTTGCCCTTCTCAATTAAACCGGATAAAAAAGTATCAGTAAGAGATGTTATGGCTCTGTACAGAGAGACTTATGAAGGGACCGAATTTGACCAGACAAAAAATCTTACAGCAGAGATGACAAAAAGGGATAAAGACGGTAAGGAATATAAGGAGACTATTAAACCTGTATCTAACTTTATGAGTACAGAAATGCGGACCCTGCTTAACACAATTAAACCAGGAGTAACAGACAGAATAAGAGGTATCGCGGTTATTCAGTGTTCATACTCTCATATTATTCAACTCAGAGACTGGCTTCCTGACGAAGTTGGCGGAATAGCCTACTTCTCGTTTGACAATCCTGCACAAAGCCCAAGAATTCCAATATATTCAGGTACAATTGCTCTTCCTAAGAGTTTCAGTGTTTGCGGCCAACACCGTTATCGCAACGATGCAGCTATATGGTCATTCCGGGAAACAAACAGAATTGCAACAATAAACTGGGATAAAACCAGAAAGCTAATTGAGCCTCAGATTAAAATGTTTGAAAACAAGATGTTTGAAATGGCACCTGATATTGAAAAGAGAGCCGAAATGCTCATAAAAGAAGGCAAAACTCAGGAAGCTAAAGAATTGCTCACAAAACACACACAAGATTTTGCTGCTGCTGCTATGAACAGGTGGGTGGAACTAAAATCTGAACTTTGGTCAATATTTGCAAGGGCTATGTAACAGAGAGTTCCGCATTGATACAGATAAAAGGGGGCGATTGCCCCTTTTTTTATGAATTATATTGACTAACTTTGCCAAGTTTATAAAATTTGAAATAAATTCTGAAAATGCAGCAATTCAAACCGGCTACACTCTATCTCGAAGATGGAATTGAGTTTAATGGTTTTTCATTTGGATACGACCAAGCCACCGATGGCGAGGTCGTTTTTTCTACAGCTATGGTGGGCTATCCTGAAAGCTTGACCGACCCCTCCTACTCCGGTCAGATTCTTTGTGTAACATACCCTTTGGTTGGCAATTACGGAGTTCCGGAAGATACCGTAATAAATAATCTTTCCAGTTTTTACGAATCAGAAAAAATTCATGTCAGAGGTTTGATTATCTCGGACTATTCGTTTAGTTACAGTCACTGGAATGCTTCGAAAAGTCTTGATGAGTGGTTGAAAGAGAATAAAATACCGGGGATATTCGGAATAGATACCCGTGAACTGACAAAAATTCTCAGAGAAAAAGGATCTATGCTGGGAAAAATTGTTCCCGAAGGTAAAAATATTGAAAAAATAGAAGACCCCAACCTTGTAAATCAGGTTGATGTAGTGAGTTGCAAAGAGATAATTAAATATGGCACCGGCAGCAAACGGGTACTTTTACTTGACTGCGGTGTAAAGCACAACATCATCAGATGCTTCGTTAACAGAGGTGTGGAAGTAATAAGGGTTCCATGGGACTATGATTTTACAAACGAAGAATATGATGGTTTGTTTATTTCAAACGGCCCCGGAAATCCCGACTTTTGCGATATAGCAGTTGAAAACATTAAAAAGGCAATTGAAATGGACCGGCCGATATTTGGTATCTGCATGGGAAATCAGCTATTGTCAAAAGCCGGTGGGGCAAAGATTTTCAAAATGAAATATGGTCACAGAAGCCATAATCAGCCGGTAAGAATGGCTGGCACAAACAGGTGTTTTATTACATCTCAGAATCATGGATATGCCGTTGACAACGATTCCCTTGGAAAAGACTGGGAACCACTTTTCATAAACATGAACGACGGATCAAATGAGGGTATACGGCATAAGAGCAAACCATTCTTCTCATGCCAGTTTCACCCGGAAGCATCAAGCGGGCCAACCGATACTGAATTTCTTTTTGACGATTTTATTAAACTTCTCTGATTTAACCTATGGATACAACGATAAAAAAAGCACTTATACTTGGTTCGGGAGCATTAAAAATTGGTGAAGCCGGAGAATTTGATTATTCGGGATCACAGGCTCTCAAAGCATTAAGGGAAGAGGGCATTGAGACTGTCCTTATTAACCCAAATATCGCTACAGTTCAGACATCCGAAGGTGTGGCCGATAAAATTTACTTTTTGCCTGTCACCCCTTATTTTGTAGAAGAGGTAATAAAGAAGGAAAAACCTCAGGGAATATTGCTGGCATTCGGTGGACAAACGGCGCTAAATTGCGGTGTTGAACTTTTTAGAAATGGAATTTTTGAAAAGTACAATCTCAAAGTACTGGGGACACCCGTTCAATCAATTATTGATACCGAAGACCGCGAATTATTTGTGAGGAAGCTTGACGAAATATCTGTTAAGACGATAAAGAGTCATGCAGTAGAAAATATGGAAGATGCAAGGAAAGCTGCTGCAGACCTTGGTTATCCTGTAATACTGAGAGCTGCGTATGCCCTTGGAGGCCTGGGAAGCGGTTTCTGCGACAACGAAACTGAACTTAATGCACTTGCAGAAAAGGCATTTGCATATTCACATCAGATTCTTGTAGAGAAATCTTTAAAGGGATGGAAAGAGATTGAATACGAGGTAGTGCGGGACTGTTACGACAATTGTATTACTGTTTGTAATATGGAGAATTTCGACCCGCTTGGAATTCACACCGGAGAAAGTATTGTTGTGGCCCCCTCTCAAACACTCACAAATAGTGAATACCATCTTCTCAGAGAGCTTTCAATCAAGATTGTAAGGCACATAGGAGTTGTTGGAGAGTGCAATGTTCAATATGCATTTGACCCTAATTCGGAAGACTACAGAGTAATTGAGGTAAATGCCCGATTGAGCAGATCTTCGGCACTGGCGTCAAAAGCAACAGGATACCCGCTTGCATTTGTTGCTGCAAAGCTGGGACTTGGTTATGGTCTGTTTGAACTTAAAAATTCAGTAACAAAAACAACCCCTGCATTTTTCGAACCTGCTCTCGATTATATTGTATGCAAAATTCCAAGATGGGACCTTTCCAAATTCCAGGGAGTTTCAAGAGAGATTGGCTCAAGCATGAAGAGCGTTGGAGAGGTTATGGCAATTGGCCGCACTTTTGAGGAAGCAATCCAGAAGGGATTAAGAATGATTGGACAAGGTGCCCACGGTTTTGTTGCAAACAGGGAAATATCTGTTGACGACATTGATAAAGCCCTCAGGGAGCCAACCGACAACAGGATATTTGTGATATCCAAGGCTTTCAAAAAAGGTTATACAGTTGACCAGATTCATGATCTTACAAAGATCGACAGGTGGTTCCTTGACAAACTCTACAATATTTTCAACACATCCAAAGAACTTTTGCTTTTAGACAGCAAAGAGCAGTTAAGTCGTGATTTGCTTAAAAAATCGAAGCAACAGGGATTCTCGGATTTTCAGCTTGCTAGGCTGATTTATAAAGAGAGTGTTGACATTGATGATGCATCGGCACTTATACGTGCATATCGCAAGGAACTCAACATACTACCGGTTGTAAAACAAATTGACACGCTTGCAGCAGAATATCCGGCACAGACAAATTACCTGTACCTCACATATAACGGAACTCATAATGATGTCAAATATCTTGGTGACCACAAATCAATTATAGTTCTTGGATCCGGAGCCTACAGAATCGGGAGCTCTGTTGAATTTGACTGGTGCAGCGTTAATGCGCTTAAAACTATCCGTGAGAGAGGCTGGCGCGGTGTAATGATTAACTACAATCCGGAGACTGTTTCCACAGACTACGATATGTGTGACCGGCTGTATTTTGATGAACTCACTTATGAGAGAGTAATGGATATATATGAACTTGAGAATCCTCAGGGTGTAATAGTATCCGTAGGTGGTCAGATTCCAAACAACCTTGCCCTTAAACTCGATAAAACAGGAGTTAACCTTTTGGGAACCAGTGCAAAAAGCATCGACAATGCCGAAGACAGGCACAAGTTTTCCTCTATGCTCGACAGGCTTGCTATTGACCAGCCAAGATGGAAAGAACTCACCACACTTTCGGATATATTCGAGTTTGTGGATTTGGTAGGCTATCCCGTACTTGTACGCCCTTCATATGTGTTGTCCGGTGCAGCAATGAACGTATGTTCAAATAATTCTGAGCTTGAGGAGTTTCTTAAACTGGCAACAAATGTGTCAAAAAAACATCCTGTTGTAGTTTCCGAGTTCATTCAAAATGCAAAAGAAATTGAAATTGACGCAGTTGCAGATAAGGGAGAAATTATCGCATATGCTATTTCCGAACACATAGAATTTGCAGGGGTCCATTCCGGTGACGCTACAATTCAGTTTCCTCCTCAAAAGCTTTACATCGAAACCGGGCGGAGAATTAAAAAGATAGCCCGCAAGATTGCTCAGGAGCTAATGATTTCGGGGCCGTTCAATATACAGTTTCTTGCAAAGGAGAATGATATTAAAGTTATTGAATGCAACCTAAGGGCTTCCAGAAGCTTCCCTTTTGTATCAAAGGTTATAAAGATTAATTTTATTGAGCTCGCAACAAGAGTAATGATTGGAGAAAAGGTTTTATCTCCGAACAAAAGTGCCTTTGACCTTGACTATGTAGGAATTAAGGCCTCTCAATTCTCCTTCTCAAGGCTCCAGAAAGCAGATCCTGTTCTTGGTGTTGATATGGCATCAACCGGAGAAGTCGGATGCATAGGAGACGATACAAACGAAGCTGTACTCAAATCAATGCTTTCTGTAGGATATAAAATCCCAAAGAAGGGAATACTGATATCTTCCGGGGATGCCAAGCAAAAGGCGGAACTGCTGTCTGCATCCAAGCTACTCATTGATAAAGGATATAAGCTTTTTGCAACGGGCGGGAGCCACAGATTTCTTGTTGAGAATAATGTACCTGCAACTAAGGTTTTCTGGCCAAGCGAATCCGGGATGGAACCTCAGGCTATGCAAATGCTCCATTCCAAAGAGATTGATTTTGTTATTAATATTCCCAAAAACCTTACTCAGGTTGAGCTTGACAATGGTTACAAAATAAGAAGGACAGCTATTGACCTTAATATTCCGCTTATCACAAATGCGCGTCTTGCATCTGCTTTTATAAATGCATTTTGCACAATATCAATAGATCAGATTCAGATTAAGAGCTGGGACGAATATAAGTCGTAATTCCTACTGAATTGGGTAAAAAAGCAGAGGCTGCCTAAAAATAGGCAGCCTCTGCTTTTTTGCTACTCATCCTCTTCCATCGTGGTTTTTTCGCCTTGAGACCCTTCCATTATGAGTTTGGTGGTCTCTTCATCAAGAGACTC
>JAAXVX010000215.1 GCA_013335275.1 Bacteroidales bacterium | reverse complement strand
CGAGAATTATCAAAAGCAGTGAAAGAGATACCGTACAATTTATAAAACAGCCTCTTTTCCCCAACACAAAACGTTTTTTCGGTGAAAAGGGAGAAAAGAAAAAGCAGACCGGTAAAACCGATCTGCCTTCAAAATCATTGCCCGTTAATCCTAAGTCCGGGAAACCCGCCAAAGGAGAACTGCTAAAAGCACCTCTACCAGATATTAAGCGGTAGCCCGTGCATTTTCTTTCTTGCCTGCTCCTTCACCTCATCAATAACTTGCTGGTTGTCTATGTTCGAAAGAACCTTGTCAACTAAATCAACTATGAAAGGCATATCCTTCTCAACCAGTCCTCTTGAAGTAACAGCAGGAGTACCTACTCTTATTCCTGAAGTCTGGAAAGGAGAACGGGAGTCAAAAGGAACCATGTTCTTGTTTACGGTAATATCTGCAGATACAAGTACTTTTTCTGCAATCTTTCCTGTGAGATCGGGGAATTTACTTCTCAGGTCTATCAGCATAAGGTGATTGTCCGTTCCGCCTGAAATAATCTTGTAACCCTTGTCAACAAAAGCAGCGGCCATAGCAGCAGCGTTTTTCTTAACCTGCATCTGATATAATTTAAACTCAGGCTGCAGAGCTTCAAAGAATGATACAGCTTTGGCAGCAATGCAATGTTCCAGCGGACCGCCCTGAATACCGGGAAATACACTTGAGTTAATCATTGCAGACATCATTTTTGTTTCTCCTTTTGGAGTCTTTACACCAAATGGATTTGGAAAATCTTTTCCAATGAGAATAACTCCGCCTCTTGGGCCCCTCAATGTCTTATGAGTTGTAGATGTTACAATATGAGCATGCTTTACAGGGTTTTCAAGCAAACCGGCTGCAATAAGTCCTGCAGGGTGAGCCATGTCAACCATGAAAATAGCTCCGATTTTATCTGCTATCTCCCTCATTCTTGCCCAGTCCCACTCTCTTGAGTATGCAGAAGCTCCGCCAATAATAAGTTTTGGTTTGAACTCCAGAGCCTTTTTCTCCATATCGTCGTAATCGACGGTTCCGGTTTCCTCTTTAACCTGATATGCAATAGCATTATACCACATTCCGGACATATTTACCGGAGAACCGTGGGTAAGGTGACCTCCGTGTGCAAGGTCCAGCCCCATGAAAGTATCGCCCGGCTTGAGACATGTCATAAAAACTGCCATGTTTGCCTGAGCTCCGGAGTGCGGTTGTACATTTGCGTATTCAGCGCCAAAGAGTTGGCAAAGACGGTCAATTGCAAGTTGCTCAACCTGATCTACAACTTCGCATCCACCATAATACCTGGCTCCCGGATACCCTTCGGCATATTTGTTTGTTAAAACAGAGCCGAGAGCGGCAAGTACCTGTGGCGTAACAAAGTTTTCAGATGCGATAAGCTCGATGCCGTGCAACTGACGATTCTCCTCTTTCTTTATCAGTTCGGAAATTTGAAGATCTTGTTTCATATTGTTATAATTTGACTATAAAATGCTTAGAAATAAGTCTTCAAAGGTACGAATTTTTTCCTGTTAAATGCTTTTTATTTACTTTTTTAGGGTAATTTCGACGACTCCGTTTTTGGCTTTGTCGCCATATTTTTTAATAGCAATATCTCCTTTCAGAACAGACATTGACTTTATGTTTTCCGGGTCCAGAGAAGTTTCGTCAAAGTTTTTCATCACCTTTCCGTCCACTACAAATAAAGGGTTTGCACCCTTTGAGGATTTGCTCTTTATTATAATAGTATTCTTAACAATTGTAGTGTCAATATTTTCTCTGTTTATGACAATTTGTTTGTCCGTCTTGTCGGTACGGGTAAAGTTGCCTTTTGAGTCCGGCGTTTTAGTTGAGATTATGACAACACCGTTTTTTGCATCATCCCCGTAAAGCCTTGTAGCAGCCTCTCCCTTAAGGACATCAACAGTAGCTATAATGTTGGGATCAATTTTATTCAGGTCGCCACTTTTTTGCTTAATTCCGTCAACGATATAAAGCGCTTTGTCCATCCCCTCTTTCATATTGATAACAATATTTGCATTGGAATTCACATTCTTGTCGCCGTTTGTATTTATGACTTTTGTTGTAACGACAATAACTCCGTCCTTAGCTTTTTCGCCGTACTGCTTCATCGCCTTTTCATTTTTTAAGACGCGCACCTCTGATATTTCTTTGGAATTCATTTCCTTCAAAGCATCCATATCTTTTTCAACACCATCCACAAACACGAGAACATTTAAACTGTCTCCTACCTTTGATGTAACCGTAGAAACGTTTATCTTCCAGGTAGAGTCAGATTTATTGTTCATTATTAATACCTTTTCATGTTTCTTAACCTTAATTGTGTCTTTCTGGATAAAATCTGTAATTTTGATTTCCGAAACCGGTTTAAATACAGTTGACGCCTCTTCAGTTGCAAAAGCAGCAACTGCGAACATAGATAACGGCAGCAAAAACATTGCTTTCACAGCTGCCCATTTTGGAGATTTTTTCTTTGAAATCATGGTAATTCTATTTTTTAGTTTACTGTGGTTGAAGCTGTTGGCTATAGTGTAGAGCCTGTCGCCAACAGCTTTTTTAATTAATAAAAGTTGATATTGTTTTGCATCGATGCCTTTGTTGATAACGGCCTCATCGGCCTCGTATTCATGGATGTTCTGCAGCTCCTGTTTTAACAGATATGCTGCCGGATTGAACCAGTGAATTGTTTTAACTGACTCCGCCAATAAAAGATCTATAGAGTGTTTTCGTGATATATGAGCCAGTTCGTGAGTAATTATTTCTTTCCCGCTCTCGGCATAATCTTTTTCTGATATTGCAATATACCTCATCCACGAAAATGGTGCAGAGTCTCTTTTATGAATAATCAATCTTACATTGTGTTCTATTATTTCCCTCTTTGTTCCTCTTGATTTAAGCAGGGAAAACATCTTAAAAAAAGATATTCCGACTTTAATTACAGAGAAGACCACTCCTGCAAGGTATGCAACAACCAGATACAGCAACCAGTTGTTTGCCGGAGCTGCTACCTCTTCTCCTGTTCCTGATGCCTGAGCCATCGCAAGAAGAGCCTCCAGGTTTAATGAAAGGCCGGAATAGGGAGCCGCCTTTTGAAAAGAGACCTCAATAAAAGGCAAAATGAGTGAAATGAGGAAAAGCGAAAGGAGCACTATCCGGTTAAACTTGTGAAGCGTTTCCCTGCTGAGTATTGTCTTGTAGAAAAGATAGAAAACGGCAAGGCAGAGGGAGGACTTAAGTATGTATACCAAAAGATCTCCCATGACTATTTCTGTTTTGAGGTTTTCTCCACTTTTTCAATGAGCTTTTTAAGCTCTTCCAGAGAAATATGCTCTTCCTTTATAAGGGAAGAGACTACTCCA
>JAAXVX010000009.1 GCA_013335275.1 Bacteroidales bacterium | reverse complement strand
CCTTTTTTATCGTCATTTTTATGGGAAGATGGTCGCTCACTCCTCCGTTATACCTCGGCCCCTTAAATGTTCTTCTTGGCGTTAAACCCAAAAATTGCCTGTCATTTTCAAGAAGATAGGGGTGTGAAAAAAATTCCATCGACTCGGGGAGGCAGTAAATTGGCTCAAGAGAGTCCATAAGATTGGACGAGACAAGAAAATGATCTATCAGCTCCCACTCTCCCATAAACCGGATGCTGCCCTTTACTCTCTTGTATGCAGAAGCATTTCCCGCGATGGCTCCATTGGTCTCTTTGTCATTTTTCCCCCGGTGAATTCTCCTCTGCAGGTTTTCCGCAAGGTTTGTGAACCCGGCAAAAGCAGATGCGGCGGACCTCTCCGGCGAATCATTAAAATCTCCCATTAACAGAATGTTTGCTTTAGAATTCCTAAAAATCAGCGAATCGCAATACCGCCTGAGGGAGCCGGCCGCCGCCTCTCTCCTTGAATCGGACAAAACTCCTGAGCCATATTTCGATGGCCAGTGATTTACAAAAACATGAATTGTGTCCAGTTTGTCAAGAACGCCCTTTGTATATAATATAAGCCTTGTTCTCATACTTGTATCGGGAAGCCGGACATTAATAAAATCTGTTTTTAAAGGAGAAAATCTCTCTTTTCTGTAAAGAAGCGCCACATCTATTCCTCTGGAATCCGGAGAATCTTTGTGTATGATTCCATATCCAGCGGGCGAAAGCGCCGTAGCCTCCGTTAGCTGGCGGAGCACATACCTGTTTTCTGCTTCGGCCACTCCAATAAGCGACGGCAGCTCCCCATCTGCCATGAGAAGAATTGCTTTCGCCAGTCCGTTTCTCTTCTCGTTGAATTTCTTTCGGTTCCAGTGTTTCTCACCCATTGGGGTAAACTCGTCATCGGAAGTAAGAGGGTCATCTCTTGTGTCGAAAAAATTCTCCAGATTCCAGAATACAATCTTGAAATCCTGTGCTCCTGACGTTTTCGGTGAAAGCAATAAAAGTGCAGAAAAAAAGAAGATGCATACAAACGCGCCGGGTTCAACCGGAGTTATACCCGGAAAACATGTTACCCATGTTTTTTGTATGATATTTTGTAGTAATTTCATTGTTAAATATACAAAATCTGGTTTGCTGCACCGTTTACACATTCAATAAATATCTGATTATTAATTTGTTTTATCTCATTTTAGATTTTATTGTAATTTTTGACTAATTTCGCCCCCTCAAATAATAAAAAATAGAAAAATGGCATTAAAGTGTGGAATAGTAGGCCTCCCAAATGTTGGAAAATCGACCCTTTTTAACTGTATAAGTTCGGGGAAGGCTCAGTCTGCCAACTTCCCGTTTTGTACAATTGAGCCCAATTTCGGGTCTACAATAGTTCCCGATGCAAGGCTTCAGGTGTTGGAGAAACTGGTAAAACCGCACAGGGTTGTTCCTGCCACAGTTGAAATTGTGGATATAGCCGGGCTTGTAAAAGGAGCCAGCAAGGGAGAAGGTCTTGGAAACCAATTCCTTGCCAACATTCGCGAAACAGATGCAATAATTCATGTTCTCAGATGTTTCGACGATCCAAATATTGTTCACGTAGATGGCAGCATTAATCCGGTAAGGGATAAAGAGATTATTGACACCGAACTTCAGATAAAGGACCTCGATACTGTTGAAAACCGCCTGAAGAAGGTTTCTAAACAGGCACAGACAGGAGGCGATAAAGAGGCCAAAAGACTCTACAATATTCTCATTAAATACAAAGAGATACTTGAGCAGGGAAAGAGCGCCAGAACCGTTGTTTTCGACAATGCCGACGATATTAAGCTTGCCGGAGAACTCTTTCTTTTAACGGACAAGCCTGTTCTTTATGTTTGCAATGTAGACGAAAGGGCTGCAAAGGACGGAAATGCCTATGTGGATATGGTAAAAGAGGCAATTAAGGACGAAGGGGCGGAGATATTGATTGTAGCAGCAAAAATAGAATCAGAAATAGCAGAACTTGAGAGCTTCGAAGAGCGGGAGATGTTTCTTCAGGAACTTGGTCTCGAGGCGTCCGGCGTTTCCAGAGTAATTCAATCGGCTTATTCCCTTCTGAACCTCGAAACATACTTTACTGCGGGTATTCAGGAAGTGAGAGCCTGGACGTTCCATAAAGGAGCAAAGGCACCTCAGGCAGCAGCCGTAATTCATACCGACTTCGAAAAGGGATTCATACGTGCAGAGGTCATTAAATACGAAGACTATGTAAAATACGGTTCCGAAGCCGCATGCCGCGAAGCCGGCCGCCTCGGAGTCGAAGGCAAAGAATACGTAGTTCAGGACGGAGATATCATGCACTTCCGCTTTAACGTTTAGACACCCCAGGGGTGGCCGAAGATTAAAAATAAAAGAGGGGCTGTCTAGTTATTAGACAGCCCCTCTTTTTATTTATTACTCAGCAGTTATCTGCTAAAAGAATCTTGCTCTGTGGTCCTTAACTTCTCCGCCCTTCTCAAAAACTCCCTGAAGAAGCTGAAGCTGGTAAGAAAACATTTGACTTGCCTTTGCTTTTGCATCGTTTTCTGTAAAGAATGCTCCGGTTTGTCTGGCGTCTACGTTGAAAATATAGATACCAACATTGCCTTTAACCGGGCCGGTGAGAGTGTTCTCTTTGGCACCTGCAACAGAACCGATAAATATCGGGTCAAATGACTGTGATCCTATTGCTCCGAAAGAGATACCGCTTTGTTTGTTTACTGTTGTTCCAAGTTTGGCTGCAATTTCTTCTATATTGGCCATTCCTTTTACATCTTCCTTAACTTTAGCAAGCATCTTCTCGTTAGATTTTTCTCTCTTAAGGATAGTAGTAATTGTACTCTCCATTGAAGCAAGCGATGGTATTCCTTCTTCGCGGATTGCTGTTACTGTTGCTACAAAGAAGTATTTGTTGTCAATGGAAATAATCTGTGACACTTCGTCCTTCTTAGCTCCATAAACCCATTTGCTGAGTTCTCTTGCGTTTTTGTATGTTGCAACAGTTTTTGCTCCCTCTTCAATTCCCATTGCAGGGATTGGAACGAGATTCATCTCTTTTATAACGGCTCTGAATTTATCAAGTTTTCCTGCCGATTTTGAAGCAACGTCGTTTGCCTGTGAATAGTACTTTTGGAAAGTCTCTTTTCCGGCAACAGCACTCTTTTCAAGTATAGCAAGCTGAACTTTTTTCACAGGAGCGGTCTTCTCTTTGATTTTAACAATATGAAGCCCGTATTGTGTCTCAAGTTTCATTAGCTTGTTTGGAGCTGCAACAAAACATGTGTCAAAACCCGGAATCATATAGCTTTGTGTCATCCATCCAAGTTCGCCGGGAGCAACATTAGGGTTTTTATCAAGGGAATTCGCTGCAGCGATCTCTGTGAAGCTTGCTCCTCCTTCAAGAAGTTTAATGAGAGAGTCCGCTTTTGCCTGAGCAACCGCCTTGTCTCTGCCGTCCAGAAGAATGTGTTCTACATATACTGAGTCAGGAATATTCTTTACAGAACTGATTCTTGCTGCCCTGAATATATTTCCTTCCTGGAAAACCGGAAGAACTACAGCCGGAGATGCCCCGAATGCAAAACTGTCCAGTATTGGGGAAATTGAAGCCAGTTCGCCCTTTTTGAAGTAATACGGGTTGAGTTGCTTTTCTGAATTCTTTGCAAGGAAAGATTTCAGATTGCCTGTTGTGGTAAACTCGTTATATACTTTTTCAATATCACCTTTCGAGAGGTTGATATCTTCCTGTGAAGGCTGAACTTCAAAAACAACATATTCGATATCCCTGCTGGCTTTTTGTTCAAAGTTCTGCTTGCGCTGGTTGTAATATTCCTTTATCTCCTGTTTTGACACAGCCACTGTGGTATCAACCTGATAACCGTAAGGCTGCATAACGAATGAAACATCGGAAGTAATATTGTTGTTTTCAATTGTTCTTCTGAGCTCCACCGGATTCATAACGCTGCTCTTTGCAAGCAAAGAAACATATTTTGAGAACATCTGGTCGTTCATCATTGTGTTTTCCAGATAGTTCCAGTATGTTGCCAGTTTGCCGCTCTCGTCAGTTGGGATAGCCTTAATAAATTCAACAAGCTTATTTCTGTCGAATTGGCCGTCTGCACCCAAAAAAGCCTGCTCTCTTGTGAGAACCGGAGAAATTTGTGTTCCCTGGCTTAAATCAAACATTTCCTCTTCTCCAACGTCAAGACCGGCATCCTTGATTGTAGGGATAAGGACCTTCTCGGTAAGAATGTCCTGCCATGCTCCCTGATTAATCATCTCCTGAGTCTGTTCGTCAACATTTGACGAACCGGTTGCCATTTGGTGGATTTGAGTAAAATAGTCAATCTTTTTTTGGTAATCCTTATAAGAGATTGCCTCTCCCTTCATCTCTCCAACATCATATTTGGACGAGAACATGGAGACTGCCGATTGTAACGTGTCTGCGTCAACAATAAATGATAAAAGTGCGATACCGATGATAATCGTTATAAAGGCACCCATTTTAACTCGGATATTCTCGAGAACTGCCATTTTTTATAAAGTTTTAAGTTATTTCCTTGTAAGGCGCGAAGATAGTAATTTTTTTATTTATGATATCTATTATTCGTCTTCTACTTTCAAACTCACCGTCTCTACTCGGTTTGAAGCCGTTTTGAGTATTTTGAAAGAAAAATTGTTAAAAACAAGCACTTCTCCTTCGCCGGGAATGTTTTCGTGAAGGTAAGTTATTAGCCCTCCAAGAGTTTCGTATTCTTCGGATTCGGGAAGGTTAAGGTCGTATGTTTTATTTAGATATTTTATCTCTTTTCGCGCTGAAAAGATAAATTCATTGTCAGAAATCCTTTTTTCCGAAAGCTCTTCTTTGTCAAGCTCATCCGATATTTCTCCGAAAATTTCCTCAATAAGATCTTCAAGGGTAACGATCCCTGCCGTTCCGCCGTATTCGTCCAGGACAACAGCAAGCGACCGCTTGCTTTTTGTAAGCATCGTCAGAAGGGCATTTGCGTTCATATCCTCGGTTACAAAATCAACCGGGCGTATGAGCTCGGAAACAGTTTTGCCACCGGCAAACAGGTCTTTTGAGTGTATATAACCCACTATCCTGTCTACGCTTCCGGCAAAAACGGGAATTCGGGAATAATTAGACTCGGAAAACAGTGATATCACCTCTTCCAGCGCAGCGTCCCTGGAAATCGCACATATTTCCGTTCTTGGAATCATACACTCCTTAAGCAGAACATCGGAAAAATTAAGTGCATTCTGGATTATTTCAATATCAGCCGATGTTTCCGGTTCTCCCGGCGGGATAACAGATTGGGATATTTCTCTCTTTTTCATAAAAGGGGATATCGTATTATACACAGCATATCCAAGCCAGTAAAATTTTTCAAGTACCAGATTTGGGTTTTTAACGGAAAACCGTTTAGGAAGAAGATTGGCAGGACCCACGGCCAGAAATACGATAAGAAAAATCTCAATGACTATTATTCCAAAAAGCGAATCTGTAATATATTCAGTTATCAGAGGAGAAAATATATTTACAATTGATACTCCGAATAGCACCAGGAAGAATGCGTAAGCTATTTTAAGTGAATTTAAAAATTGCGTGCTGTTTTCGAGCAGAATTTCTATAATATGGGCATAGTGTCTCTCCTGTTTTAGGTCGAGCTCTATTTTTAACCTGTTGCAGGCCAGAAAAGAGATTTCCAGTGCTGCAAATAATGAGAGAATCAATAATGATACAATAGCCGTAATAATAGAAACCATACTATTTAATCTTTAAAATGGGCCCTATAAAGTTAACAGTATCTACGTAAATTACCTCGGTTGAATCTCTTTTTATTATTCCGTATGCATCGAAAGGTCGCAGAAGTATCGCATTTCTTGCAAGCTCATCCGATTCCATTCCATAACCCTGTATAAATCCTAACGGATCCTTTATCTTGACATAGCAATGCGTAAAGATCTTTTTGCTGGATTTATCCCAGTAAAGGGTGTCTGTTTCTATTGTTTGTCCTTTGATGTAGTTATTAATCACGACATCTCCGTATGCCTCCCACTGATCTTTCTCAGGAGAGTTTATGTGTCTTGCCTGTTTGGCTGTTATTTCGGTTTCGAGGAGACCGTCGGCGGTAAAAGCTTTAACATTCATTCCATTGGGGAATATCTCATAAGGAGGTATGCTCTTGGAAAAATTTTGCATAACAGGAGCGCTTACCCGCATTTTCACCTTCCCTCCTGATGACTGCTCTAAAGACATTTCAAGTATGATATGCGTAGGCACCTTTTTCGCATCAATGGGGTCGGTAACCGGCAATTCGTCTTTACAGGAAAAAAGAAGAGTAGCAACCACAAAAGTGGCTGCTACTGTTCTGATAATTCTTAAATCCCGAAAGTCTTTAAAAAACATCTTCCTTATTTAATAGTTCTCACTGTTGTCGATTCTCTCATCCCTGCACATGAAACAGTATATGAAGAACCGTCAATTATATCGTACATAAATGCATCTTCCTGTTTTGGAAAATATTGACGATAAGTTGAAATAAATCTGTCCGCTTCTTCGGTAAGAGTAGAGTCAGCATTTTTTGCTTTTACAAAAAAGTCAACAGCAACCCACCATTTTGCCCTCGATTCAATTTCATTTCCGCCACATCTTGAAGAAGCCCATACAGAACCCATCAGCATATATGCCTTTCCATTATATGCAGGGTCAAGTTCAGCTGCTTGTCTTGCTAAAGAAATTGCTTTCGCCGGACTTTCCAGTTTGCCGTAATAAATTGATGCCAGAGTATAAAGATATTCTGCATCTTCTTTTGGACCAGACTGATCGCTGTCAATGGCTTCCTGAAGCATTTTTGCAGCATTTGCATAATCCTCTTTCATAGAGTACAGCTTGTACAGATAGTATGCCGACTGATATGAAGGGTCCATTTTATAAAGAGATTCAACTGCCTTTAAGAAAAGAGGCTCCTTGTAGCAACCGCCGTTATTTAGCAGGCCTACTATGCCTGAAACGAGTTCTTTATCATTGGGGGTGGCTTCAAGTTTTGGTGTGAACAGGGCAACGATATTTTCACAACTTGCAACACCGCTCACTGCAAAAAGATTGTCAACATCCTTTTTTACAGAAGCAGCATCTGGATGATTTGCCTTAATCTGAGCCTCCAGAATAGGAGTAAAGCTTGAATAAAGACTCATCACTTTTTCAGCTTCTATCTCTTTTTTTGCATACATATCCGATACCCTCTGCATTGCAATAGTAAAAACTCTTGGTTCAACATTGGGGCCGCCCATTTTAATTACTTTTTCGAAAGCGTCCAATACCAGTTTGTTCTGGTCGCCTCTGTATATATCCAAGTCAAGAGCCTTGTTGGTCTGAGCAGTTAAAATATATTTTGGAAAATATTCCGACCTCAGATCGTACATCATCATCAAAGAGTCTATCAACGAATTCTTTAAAGCAATATTGCTCTTATTCTTCTCGATGAGAAATTTAATAATTTTTTGTCCGTCAACATACAAACCTTGTCTCACACCCGGAGGGCAGTATTTAAGAGCTTCTCTCCACAGCGGAGCGGCCTCTGCCAGGTTTCCCTGTTTCATATAATCTGTGTAGAACGAGATATTTCTGGTACATTCTACACTATCTTTACCATATTTCCCCTGAGCAAAAGATGATATTGAGATCAGAGAAAGGGCTGCAAGTAAAAATAATACACTTACTTTCTTCATAACCATTAATTATTTTAAATTTAAATTTATTTTAGTCATACCTGTATTTCTGGAACCATATATCGTGAAGACTCACGTTGAGGTTTAGCATTATATATCTTTCTCTCACGAGTCCGTCTCTAACAACTCCCCTCTGACCCATGTCAATTGAGAATCCAAATGCATTATACCACCTGTAAATTGGCAGGCTGGCTCCCAGTGTTATGCCAAACGAATTTATCTGCTGTCCGTTAAGGCTCACGTACGACTTGTCGTAATAGAGACCCGCCCTGTATGTCACTCTCTTAAGATAGTACCTTATATCATATCTGTTTGGCGTGTACTCTCCTCCAAGTCTTATAGAGCTGCTTGCTGTCGGAAGGAAATTCACCCCCGGAGTGAGTGGGACGCTGGCATTTTTCCAGTTCTGTCTCACATAATCTGCACCAATCATCCATTTGTCCTGTAATCTGTATGAGGCACCAATTCCCAGTTCTCCCGGAATTTGCAGATTTGTATTTGTGTTAACATTATAGAAAACTGTATCAACTGCTTCCGATGTAGTGTTTGAAAATGTATACTTTGTACGCTCTCCGCTGAGTTTTGTATTAATAAGATATGTTGCACCCAGGGTAAGCGATTTCTCTTTGTCAAAATTATAGCTGTACTGAAGGCCAAGTTTTCCTGAAATGGTGCTTATTACAAAGTCCTCTCCTGTTTTAATATTCCGGAGCGACCCCGAGTTACTGAAGTTTATATTTGAATAACGGTCAATTGTTCCAAAATAGTATAACAATTCTGCTCCAAGGGAAAGATTTTTAAAAATCTTGGCAGAGCCTCCGAGAAATAGTTTGTTTATCCCGCCTGTTCCATATTTTTGATATGTAACATCTCCGAGTGCATTAATGATTTCGGGATCGGTCTCTTTCGATTCAAATTTGTAGCCAACGGAACTGTATGGCGTTACCCCGATTATGAGTGCCGATTTTTTATAAATAGGAAAAGTCATTACAAAATCGTGCATATTGAATGTGTTGTATGCCGATGATGATGTTGACGAAGAATAGTAATTATTGTTTTGCTCCATGCCAAAGTCGAGCATGAATGCAAGGGTATCTCTGAAGGATATTGACGCGGGGTTGAGGTAGTTGATGGAACGGTTGTCTCTGAAACCGATACCGATTCCTCCCATAGCCTTGTTTAATGCGGTACCCTGTTTGGAAATGTTGCCCACTCCAAAAATGGAATACGGAGTGAACGTGTTTAGGGCATCTGTCGTCTGAGAGAAGGCAAGGCCAACCCACATCATTGATAATGAAAGAAGTAATGCCTTAGCAAAGAATCTGTTTTTTCTCATAATAATCAGCTACATGGGCTAAACCCATCAATACTAAATTGTAAACTACAAATATCGGACTTTTCAATTTTTTTGCAAAATAAATCGCATCACCACCTGTAAAAATATGTATGTGATCCGGATATTGCCTTATATAACCTTCAACTTCAAAAATCAGACCTAAAATAACGCCGGTGTTTATAGCGTCCTTTGTCGACCCTCCTGTTTCCTCAAATTCTTCCGGTGTATCCAGTAGCGGAAGTTGCTGAGTATAATGGTTTAAGGCCATATATCTAGTCCTTAATCCCAGCGAAATATTTCCCCCTAGAAATTCTCCGGATGATGTAATAAAATCAATTGTAAGAGCTGTCCCAAAATCGAAAACTAAAATATTTTTCCCGGGAAAAAGCTCCTTTGCCGCAACTGCAGATGCAATCCTGTCTGCACCTAAAGTTTCCGGCGTCTTATATTTATTAACAAGCGGAAGCCATGTTTTATCATTCAGCACAATAAGTTTCTCACATTCACGCTCAAGCCTGCCGTAAAAATTATCATCAAATTTTCTAACGGTGGAGATTGCAATTACTGCTGGTTTCTTTGTGGCAGTCATTCCAAGTATGAAATTCAAAACTTCTTCTCCGCAGTATCTTTCTACAGCCCCCACAACAGTTCCCTGAGCAAAGGCAGCTTTAAGAGCTGTGTTTCCGATATCTATTATGAGATTAGTCACAACTTGCAAAGTTATAATTTTTCAGGATTGCATCTCCAAAAATATTTTATATGCTCTCTCTATACTCTCCACGCGCCTCACTTTAATAAAGAGTTTTTCGTTGTGTTCCTTAATTTCAAAGCGTTTGGACTGTTTCTGAAGATAGTTGAGAATTTTTGCAAATCCGGGAGATTTATAAAATCCCGACATCTTATTGGTAACAAAATACGCAATCAGCATCCCCTCCTTGAGCACGATTTTTTCGAATCCCAGTTCCATAGCCAGCCATCTTAGCCTCACAGTGTCCGACAACTCCTGAACCTGATGCGGTAAAGGTCCGAATCTGTCGGCAAGCGATTCAAGGAAATTCCTTAGTTCCGCTTCGTTGGCAACAGCATCAAGCTCTTTGTACAGCCTCATTTTTTCTGATGTAATACTTACATAATCGTCCGGAATGAGTATTTCCAGGTCGGTTTCAATTGAGCAGTCGGCAACAAAATCATTCGTTTTTGCGGTCTGATGCGAGTCTGAAGGAATTTCCATACCCCTCTCCTCTCTCAGTTCATTAACTGCCTCGGTCAATATGCGCTGATATGTTTCAAATCCCATTTCTGCAATAAAGCCGCTCTGTTCGGAACCAAGCATATTTCCAGCACCGCGGATATCTAAATCCTGCATTGCAATGTTGAATCCGCTTCCTAAATCGGAGAATGCCTCAATTGCCTTTAGCCTCCGCCTCGCCTCATCCGTTATTGCAAGCATTGATGGCACTATCAGATAACAGAAGGCTTTGCTGTTGGACCTCCCCACCCTGCCTCTCAGCTGGTGAAGATCGCTCAGGCCAAAATTTTGTGCCTGATTGATAATCATGGTATTTGCATTCGGAATGTCAATCCCGTTTTCTACTATTGTTGTGGCAATCAGAATATCGTAATCGCCAATCATAAAATCAAGAATTACCCTCTCGAGCGCAGTTGGTTCCATCTGACCATGGCCAACGCAGCATTTTGCATCGGGGCACAGCCGGCGGATGATATCTTCAATCGCTCTTATGTCCTCTACCCTGTTATGAACAAAAAAGACCTGTCCGCCCCTTTCAAGTTCAAAATTGATTGCATCCCTTATTACATCTTCATTAAAGTCGATTATCTCGGTCTGAATGGGTAGTCTGTTTGGGGGAGGAGTGTTTATTATGGAAAGGTCCCTTGCTCCAAGCAAAGAAAACTGAAGCGTACGGGGGATAGGCGTAGCCGTGAGAGTGAGAGTATCCACATTTGCCTTGAGTTGTCTCAGTCTCTCTTTTGCAGCTACTCCGAATTTTTGCTCTTCGTCAATAATCAGAAGCCCCAGATCTTTAAAGTTTATCTCTTTGTTAAGCAACCGGTGGGTGCCAATAATAATGTCCAGCTGTCCTTCTTTAAGCTTATCGGTTGTCTCTTTAATCTCTTTGGATGTTTTGAGCCGGCTGATATAGCTAATGTTGCACGGAAAGTTTTTTAACCTTCTTGTAAATGTCTTATAGTGCTGAAGTGCTAAAATTGTCGTTGGAACCAGAACGGCCACCTGCTTGCTGTCGGCAACGGCCTTAAATGCCGCCCTTATTGCTATCTCGGTTTTGCCAAACCCCACGTCTCCGCACACCAGCCTGTCCATTGGATAGTTTTGCTCCATATCCTCCTTAACCGCCTTTGTCGCCTTTAGCTGATCGGGAGTGTCCTCATAAATAAAAGAGGCTTCCAGCTCATACTGCATGTAAGAGTCGCCGGAAAAGGCATATCCCCCGGAACCTCTTCTTTTCGCATATAACTCTATCAGGTCCGAGGCAATATCTTTCGCTTTGGATTTTGCCTGGCTCTTGAGTTTGTTCCACGCACCGGTACCAAGCTTATAGACCTTTGGCGGTGAAGAATCCTTTGACTTGTAACGGGAAATTTTATGCAGGCCGTGAATAGACAAAAATATAACATCGCCATCCCTGTAGATAAGTTTCACTACCTCCTGCGGCTTTCCGTTTATACTTGTCCTCACCAGGCCTCCAAAAACACCTATGCCGTGGTCCACGTGAACTATATAATCTCCAATCTGAAAAGAGTTAAGGTCGTTAATAGTAAGTCTCTCGCTCTTCTCAACTGTTCTATAAGTCTTAACCCTGTGATACCGCTCAAATATCTGATGGTCGGTATACAAACAAAGCATGGAATTATGGTCCGTGAATCCCTCGTGAAGGGAATAATTCAGGTGGTTGAATTTAACCGGATGCCCTTCAATTGAAGAAAATATCTGGTTTAACCTCTCTATCTGATTAAGATTGTCGCTTATAATTGATACATCAAATCCCTCTGTGGTTTTGTTGTCTATGTCTCCGGCAAGCAAATCGAAGTTCTTGTTAAAAGAGGGTTGCGGCGAGGTGTGAAATTTTATGGTTTTCTCTGTCTCAAATTTTTTTGAATGCGGTCCGAAAAGTATAGTCCGGAAATTGCCGGTTTCTATAGCAAACTGTGCCGGTTCAATTAACCTCTCGTCCTGCTTTTCAAGCTCTTTAAGCGTTTTTATCTGCTGAGTAAAATATTCCGCATCAGTAATCCATATTGTAGAAGCCTTTCCTGTGAATGCAAATATATTTGTCAGCTCTTCGTCTGCGTTGCCTTCATATATATTAGGAAAGATTTCAATGGTTCCAAGTTCTTCCAGCGACCGCTGGCTGTCAATTTCAAATATTCTTATGCTTTCTACATTATCCCCGAAAAAATCTACTCTGTACGGCCTGTTGTCGGAATAAGAAAACAGGTCTATAATGCTTCCGCGCAAAGCAAACTGACCCGGTTCAGAAACAAAGTCCACCCGTTCAAAAGAGTACTCAATGAGCGTTTCTTTAATAAATTCATGCGACAGCATATCTCCTTTAGATATCTTAAGGATGCTTGAGCTTAACTTTTTTTCGTTAGGCAATAGTTCTGCTACAGAATGCGGATAGGCAACAATAATAAGTTTTTCTCCGGGATAGCTTCCCTCGCGGTATGAGTTGAGAGCCTTAATGGCAGCTGTTCTCTGAACCTGAAATGAAGGGTCTTTTTTATCTCCTTTTGCGCTATGGTTTGATGATCCCGGAAAAAAGAAAACACACTCTTTGTCCAGCAGACTGTATAAATCTCCCGAGCAGTAAGCGGCATCTTCCCTGTTGTTTAAAAGTATAAAATGAAGGCCGCTTTTTATTGCAGCAGCCATGGCAAAAGCCTTTGCAGAAGAATAGAGTCCCTCCGCCGTAATGGCTCCTCCCTTTGAAGTCTCAACCCAATTAACAAGTTCTTTTGCAGCGTCTTGGGTTGCAAATTTTTCTAATACCAAACCCTCTTTCATATAATAGGGTGCAAATATAGTTTATTAACAATAATACCAAATACTGTTAATAAAACAGTTTGTCTCATGTTTATAAAAATTCATAATTATTTTACAATTATTGCCTTCTTTTTTTATATATAATCTTCCTTTTCATATCCAAATTTTCAAGGGCAATTTTTTGAATTATTTATCGCATATTTATCCACATGTCCCAATTGTTGAAATCGCCTTTATGACAGTTGTCAAC
>JAAXVX010000214.1 GCA_013335275.1 Bacteroidales bacterium | reverse complement strand
AGAGTTATATGCTTTTAATGAAAGAATTGTAAAGTCCGTTGAATCACAGGTAAACTATGTTTGCGAATTAAAGATCGACGGCTCCGCCATATCTCTTTCATATTATAATGGAAGGCTGGTTAGGGCTGTAACCCGCGGTGACGGTACTACAGGCGACGATGTAACTTCAAATGTAAAGAAAATCAAGTCCCTGCCTCAGTCTTTGAAAGGGTCGGGATACCCTGTTGAATTTGAAATCCGGGGAGAAATATTTATGCCATGGAGTTCATTCGATGAAATAAATAAAAAAAGGGAAGAAAATGAAGAACAGCTATTTGCCAATCCAAGAAATGCCGCTGCCGGTTCACTGAAACTTCTTGATCCCAGAATTGTGGAAGAACGCGGGCTTGAAACCATTCTTTACCATTTTGTTTCGGAAGAGAAGATAGCCGATAGTCACTATGAAGTTTTGCAAATGGCCGGAAAATGGGGACTTCCGGTTTCTGAACATACTAAAGTATGTAAAAATATGGATGAGGTGATTGACTACCTTAACTACTGGGATAATGAAAGGAAAAAACTGCCATATCCTACTGATGGTGTTGTAATTAAAGTAAATGACCTTGAACTTCAAAAAACACTCGGGTTTACTTCTAAATCACCCCGTTGGGCAACAGCCTACAAATTCAAGGCCGAGCAATCACTTACTAAGTTGCTTTCTATTGATTATCAGGTTGGAAGAACCGGAGCAGTTACTCCTGTAGCAAACCTGGAGCCGGTACTTTTATCCGGAACTGTTGTGAAGAGAGCTTCATTACACAATCTTGACCAGATGTCATTAATGGACATTCATATTTCGGATTATGTATATGTAGAGAAAGGCGGAGAGATTATTCCTAAAATTACCGGAGTTGAGCTGTCAATGAGAGACAAAGATGCAAAAACCCCTAAATTTCCTGAGTTTTGCCCGGATTGCGGGACGAAACTTGTGAGAGAAGAAAGCGAAGCAAAACACTTCTGCCCAAACAGTGAACTATGTCCCACACAAATCAAGGCAAAGTTTCTTCATTTTTCAGGTAGGAAAGCTATGAACATCCTAATTGGGGAAGCAACAATAGATCAGCTTTATAACCTTAACCTGATCAGGAACCTTCCGGACATATTCAGGCTCACGGCCGATGACCTGATGACAATGGACGGCTGGAAGGAGCGCTCGGCTCTTCGCTTTCTGGAGAGTCTGGAAGAGTCCAAGAAATCCCCGTTTTTTAAAGTTCTTTTTGCTCTGGGAATAAGATATATAGGTGAAAATTCCGCAAAAAGCCTTGCAAACCATTTTGGCAATATAGACAATCTCATTTCTGCATCGAAAGAAGATCTTACAGAGGTGGGTGATATTGGTGAAGTTATGGCTCAGTCCGTTTCCGATTATTTTTCTTCTCCGGGCAACCTTAATGTTATTAAGGAGCTTAAAGAAATTGGTTTAAATTTTGAAAATATAGAGAAGAAAGAAATATTGTCCGAAAAATTAAAAGGATGTACAGTTGTGGTTTCCGGTAATTTTTCAATACAACGGGAAGAGATAAAAAAGATGGTTGAACTCCATTCCGGCAAAAACGGATCTTCAGTAACCTCAAAAACAACATATTTGCTGACAGGAGAGAAACCCGGGCCGGAAAAAATCCAGAAAGCAAATAGTCTTGGAATTAAGACTATAACAGAAGAGGAATTCTTTAAACTTATTGGATAATTGATTAACTTTGCACGTTAACGAAATCACATTAAAAAAACATTAATCAATCTATGAAGAAGATAGTTATAAGTAACAAAGTTATCTACTTAGGAACAAATGACAGAAAAAAAAGGCTGTTTGAAAATAACTGGCCACTGCCAAATGGAGTGGCTTATAACTCTTACCTTATAAATGATGAAAAAAGTGCACTGATAGATACTCTCGAATTTGGTTCCAAAGATGATTATCTTGATGAAATCAACAAATATCTTGATGGCAGGCAACTTGATTATCTCGTTGTAAATCACATGGAACCCGATCACGCAAGTATGATTGGAATACTTCTGAAATTTTATCCGAAACTTACAATTCTATCAAACATTAAGGCATTTAAAATGCTGGAAGCATATTACGGAGTGGGAACAGAAAACTTTCAGGAAGTAAAGGATGGAGAAGAAATCAGTCTCGGTTATCATAAACTCTCTTTTATTTTAACTCCTTGGGTACACTGGCCGGAAACAATGATGACATATGATAAGACCGATAAAATTCTTTTTTCATGTGATGCCTTTGGCAGTTTTGGAACCCTGGATGGAGGGATTTTTGATGACGAAATAAATTTCAGCTTCTTTGAAGATGAAATGCGAAGATATTACTCCAATATAGTTGGTAAATACAGTAATATGGTACAAAAAGCATTTGCCAAATTACAGGATACAGATATAAAAATGATTTGTCCTTCTCACGGACCTGTTTGGAGGGAAAATCCGTCGAAAGCAATAGAGCTTTATGACAGATGGAGCAGGCACCAATCTGAAGATGGTGTCGTTATTGCATTCGCATCAATGTACGGCAATACCGAAAAAATGGCTGACTATGTTGCGAGGCTCATTGCAGAAAGAGGAGTGAAAAACATAAAGATATATGATGTATCTAAGACAGATGTATCATTTATTTTAAGTGAAATATGGAAATATAAGAGCATAATCCTCGGCTCCTGTGCTTATAATACCGGAATGCATCCAATGATGGAACATCTTTGTCATGAGTTATCGGTAGTCGCGCCTAAAGATAAAAATTATGCCCTTTTTGGTTCATACAGCTGGACAGGAGGCGGCCTGAAAACCCTTACCGCTTTTGCAGAAAAAATGTCATGGAACAAGGTATCTGAACCTGTTGAGCTTATGGGTTCTCCTAATGCGGAGAAAATGGAAGGTTTCATTACAATGGCAAAAAATATAATTTAAGATGGAAGTCGGCAAAAAATTTAGAATTGAAAAGGTTGTTTCCGAAACAGATACGGCAGCCTATTATGGTTCGGGATTGCTTGAAGTATTTGCTACTCCAAGTATGATTGCTCTGATGGAGCAGTCTGCACATCAGCTGGCAAAATCATTTTTACCTGAATATCAGGATACAGTTGGAATTGAGGTACATGTTCAGCATAAAAGGGCATGCCCAGTTGGAGCTAAAGTATACGCAGAATCCGAACTTATAAAAGTTGATGGTAAAGTTTTGACATTTAATGTAACGGCATTTGATGAACAAGGTGAAATAGGCATCGGTACACATATAAGATATATTATTAACCCTGCTAAATTCATGAATAAAGTATCTTGAGGCGATACACAGAAATAAAACACACATACCAGAGAATCCTTAAATTCGTTGTAATCGATATTTGGCACC
>JAAXVX010000008.1:12480-13499 GCA_013335275.1 Bacteroidales bacterium | reverse complement strand
GAGAGATTCCGATACCTACTGCCATGTTAAGCTAAAAAATCTTTACCCTTGCGGGGAGGGAGCCGGTTATGCAGGAGGAATTGTCTCTTCTGCAATGGACGGGATAAATGTTGCGTCTTCTATTTAGCGGCGAGTTGTTTTTTCTTTGTCTTATTCACATGCTGACAACCAATTACTGAGGGCTTGTGCGTCCTCAGTCACTTCGTTCCCTCCGGCCGAATAGCCCTCAATAATTGGTTGACAGCATTAAGAGGGTACAAAGGGATTTTCAACTCGCCGCCGGAAAATAGATTAATTACAGGATAACACCAACAAAAAGGCTGTCTGAAAATTTCAGACAGCCTTCAGATTGATTATTTATATCGCAGATTAGTTGCAGCCGCTGCAGCTTGAGCAGCCTTCGCTGCCGCATGAAGAGGCTTTTTCTCCGAACAGACCTGCAGTAAGTTCCTGCTCTGTAGCTTCGCGAACAGATACAACAGTGCCTTTAAAATTAAGGTTTGCACCTGCAAGCGGATGGTTGAAATTCATTATAACAACATCTTCCTTAATCTCATCTATAGTTCCCTGAAGACGGTTGCCGTCCGAGTCCTGCATTGGAAGAACATTTCCTACAACAAGAAGACCATCTTCAATTTTGCCTTCAACCATAAACATATCTTTTGGAAGCTCAATAACAGCATCAGGATTTTCTTCGCCGTAGCCCTCTTTTGCAGACAGTTCAAATGCAAAACTATCCCCCACAACCTTGTCCAGGATATTTTCTTCAAATTTAGGTAGCAAGTAGCCTGTGCCAAAGATAAATTCCATTGGCTTATCTGCGGTAACTGTCTCCATTACATCGCCATCTACCACCAGGGTATATGATAGTGCTACAACTTTGTTAGTGCCGATTTTCATTATTTCAGTAATTTTTAAAAAGTAATATATAAAGTAAAGTTAACTGCGTATGCAAATATTGTGCTAGGAAAATTTGTCAGGTTCCGCTGAAATTTACCGACTCAAAAGCAAGAGTAGGT
>JAAXVX010000008.1:10434-12470 GCA_013335275.1 Bacteroidales bacterium | reverse complement strand
AGTAAAATCCCTGCACTCCAAAAGAAAAATCACCTGTTGAAGAGTTTGTGTTGCCGCCATTGAACCCGGTTACAAAAATCCCCTTATCTGTTTTTTTGAGAATCGAATCTAAGTTTTTTTCATCTGACCCGGAGGTAAAATTGCCGTCCGAAGTGCATGTTAAAACAGATGGGCCCTCAATTGTAATGGGCATATCCAGTTTTTTGGAATAATAGCTGTTTATGAAATAGCAATTGATTACTCCGGCCTCAATTATGTTCATCTCTTTTGTTGCAATTCCTTCTCCGTCAAAGTATCTTGAACCAATGCCCCCAATTAAGTGTGCTTTGTCCGACAGATAAAAATCGGAAGGGAAAATTTGTGAATGCAGCCTGTCTTTCAGAAAAGAGTTGTTTTGCTGAATTGCAGCGCCGCTTAGCGCAGAAATTACAGGAGAGATGATTCTGCTGGAAACTGTGTTCTCAACGACCATGGTATACTTTCCTGATTTCATTTTTTTAGGTTGCAGCCTGGCAAGAGCTCTCTCCATTGCTTTTATTCCGCACCCTTCCCGTTTTAGATTTTCAAAAAGAATCGAACTTTCATACCACCACGATTCCGGCCTTGAATCGCCTTTGTCTTTCACCGAACACTCTGCACTGATGGTAAACAATGTCTCTTTTGATTCTCCTTCAAATCCCTGAGAATCTATCATGTATGTGTAATCGTTTGAATCTCCGAATTCGCTGTTTACAGAGATGACGCGTTTGTCCTTTTTATACATTTCGCAGGCACAGGAAAATGCAATCTGAGATTTTTCCTGCTGTGAAATGTTTTCGAATGAAGGATCAAACTGTTTTAAATCCGGCTTACCGCCCTTGTAATACAGCTCTTTTGGCGGAAGGGACCTGAACGGGTCGGATGCAATAAGTCTTGTTGCGGCAACTGCATTTTTAATGAAGTTATCCAGTTCTCCGGGCTCTGTCCTGTTCGATGAGTAACAGCCATATCTTTCGTCTACGTATAGCTGCAGATACAGGGACGAACCGGTTGACTGGTGAAGCCTGTCCAGTTTATCGTCTCTTACAGTATATGAACTCTGTGTACTTATGTCGGTCACAATTTTTGCTGACTGACATCCGTATTTTAAAGAGAGTTCCAATGCTCTTCGGGCAGTATCTTTAATGTTTTCGGGCATATCAGTTTATTCCTCCTACAGTTAATTTACTCACCAGTACCGATGGCATACCGCATGATACTGCGCAGTATTGTTCTTTGCCACATGTCCAGGTGCCATTGTCAATCTGGGAATTGTCCGCTACTGCAACAATGTCAGCAAGCGCATCCGGACCATTTCCGATAATATTTATGTCCTTTACGGATTTTGTGAGTTTTCCGTTCTCGATCAGGTAACCGGATTTAACAAAAAACGTAAAATCTCCTGCTCCAATCTGGACCTGACCATTCGAAAAATTATCTACGAATATTCCCTTTTTTACAGACGAAATAATATCGGCCTCTTTGCTTTTGCCGCTCTCCATATAAGTTGCTCTCATTCTCGGAAGAGGCATGTATCTGAAAGACTCCCTGCGGCCGTTTCCGGTAGGGGCCGTTTTGTAAAAATTTGCACTTATCCTGTCGTGAAGATAAGAGTTCAAAATCCCGTCCTTCACCATAAAAGTCTTTTGCGACAGAACTCCTTCGTCATCGAAGCTGATGGACCCTCTGTTGCCAAATATAGTTCCGTCGTCAATTACAGAAATCTCCTCAGAACAGATTTTTTTTCCGAGTTTATCAGAAAAAATAGATGTATTCATCCTGTTAAAATCGGCTTCAAATGAGTGTCCTATTGCTTCATGAAGCAATATCCCGGAACTTCCCGCGCCCATCACAACCGGCATCTCGCCTCCTGAGGGCTGTATTGCTTCAAAAGAGAGTGCTGTTTTAGTTACAACTTCGCCTGCGATTTCGTTTATAATCTCTTTAGTAAGAAATTCATAGCCACACCTGAAACTTCTTGATGCACTTCCATTTTCCACTTTACCCCCGCTTTCCAT
>JAAXVX010000008.1:0-10424 GCA_013335275.1 Bacteroidales bacterium | reverse complement strand
GTCAAAGGCGATAACGCCAAGAGAGTTGAAAAATAGGATTTTAGTAGTGGAATCGGATATTCTGGCAATTACTTTATTTACCCGTTTGTCTGCTTCAAAAATTAATGAATTAAGTTCCTGCAGATAGGGAATTTTATCTGAAATGTTCTGATTTTCCCAAGGCAGCAGGGCTGAATATCTGGGAGTAAAGAGGAGTGGGGATACGACAATCGGCTCCGTTGCTTTAAAGTTGCCGTTTGCTATGCCTGACGCTACTTTTGCAGCTTTTTCCATCTCCCTGAGAGATGTTATTTCGGTATATGCATAACCCGTTCGGTCTCCCGAGAGAACACGAATTCCTACACCGTAATCGATATGGCTCCCTGCTCCGTTAACCTCCTTATCTCTTAGCGATAATTCGTTTGAAATACTGTGTTCAAAATAGAGATCGGCATAGTCTCCGCCCTTGGATAATGCTATGCTAATGAGCCTTTTTAGGTCTTCTTCAGTTACCCCGAAAAGGGACATCATCTCCTGGAGCTTTGTCATATGGCTTATTTTTCACAAAGTAACCGAAAAATGACTAAATTAGCAAAACCTAAACCTAACAAACAAAGATATCTATGGACCAGCCCAAGCTTGAGAGACTGCTAAGAATAATGCAGTTGCTTACAGATAAGGCTAGAAAAAACACAATCGATACTATTTCGGAATCTCTTGATGTATCACCAAGAACGGTTTACCGTTATCTTGATACATTTGAAAATGCAGGGCTAAAACTTAACAAAAGCGAAGACGGAATATCGCTTTCCAAAGATTCCAAATATTTCAGAATGATTTCCGACCTGGCTTATTTTAATGAGGAGGAAGCATATATAATAAAACGTTCGCTCGAAGTATTTGATTCAAACAGTCCGGCAATTCTGGCAATTAAGAGAAAGCTTAATAATATATATGACTTCAAAGATGTTGCCCAACTGGTGGTTAAGCCAGGGAGAGACAGGGTAATAAGCAATTTGCTTTATTCTATTGCCGAGGAACGCAGAGTCATTCTCAAAAATTATCATTCAATTCATACAGGTGTCGTATCGGACAGAATTGTTGAACCGATTGCCTTTGGCGTGAACATGGTAAATATATTCTGTTACGAACTGGAAAGCGGGAAATGCAAATATTTTAAAATTCCAAGGATAGAAGAGGTAATTGTTGAGGATACACAATGGCAGTATAAGGAATTTCACGAAAAAAGCAAGGTTGATCTTTTCCGGTTTTCCGGAAAAACGGAAAAGCCGGTTAAGCTCAAAATGTCAATGGTTGCTGCGACATTATTAATTGAGGAGTTTCCTCTTAGTGAGCAATATATTAAGCAATTATCGGAAAATGTATTTATCCTTACTTGTAATGTTTATGATTATCAGGGCGTAGGGAGATTTGTGCTTGGATTGTGTAATGAAGTTGAAGTTTTAGACAGCCCGGAATTCCTTAGCTTTCTTGACGAAAAGAGAAGTAAAAGCAAATATTAGCTTTACTATTTTAATAAAATTTCTAAATTTGCTGAATATAAAATATTGTAAGAATCTGTGGTAAATATAAGCGACAAGATATCTTTCGAAGATATTATCAGAGTTGTTATAGAAAATGAGGGTGTATCAATTGCCCCGGATATTAATGAGAGGGTTGAGAGGAGTTTTGATTTTCTGAAATCATTTGCCGGAAAAAAGGTAATTTACGGAATCAACACCGGATTTGGTCCAATGGCTCAGTACAGAGTTGATGATGACCAGCTCAAAGAGTTGCAGTTTAATATTATCCGCTCGCACTCATGTGGAGCAGGTGCCCCTTTGAAGGATGTATATGTGAGAGGTTCTCTGCTTGCACGGCTATCAACTTTCCTGAAGGGGATGTCCGGAGTTAACAGGGAGCTTACAGATCTGCTGGTAGTATTTCTTAACACAGGTATTTATCCTGTTGTACCGGAACATGGCGGAGTAGGGGCAAGCGGAGATCTTGTTCAGATGGCACATATAGGTCTTGCACTTATCGGTGAGGGAGATGTCATGTTTAAGGGTGTAAGAAGAGAGAGCTCTTCCGTAATGAAAGAGAATGGGATAAAACCACTGGATATTCATATCCGTGAGGGACTTGCTATTGCAAACGGAACAAGCGTAATGTCGGGAATAGGAGCTGTAAATATCTATTATTCACAGAAGCTTATCAAATGGGCAACACGTGCTTCTGTTCTGATGAACGAAATAACATTCTCCTATGATGATTTCGCTTCTAAGCCGCTTAATGAAAGCAGGCCTCATCCCGGTCAGCTGTTCATTGCCCAGGCCATGAGAAACTCCTTCAAAAGCTCAAAAAGGCTAAAGAAAAGGGTTGAAGAATTGTATGACGGAGAAAACAATCAGAAAATATTTGAACATAAAGTACAAGGCTACTATTCTTTAAGGTGTGTACCTCAGGTTTTGGGTCCGGTATACGATACGGTCAAATGTGCAAAAGAAGTCGTTGTAACGGAATTCAACAGCGTTTGCGATAATCCGGTAGTGGATGTTGCAACTGAAAATATTTATCATGGCGGAAATTTCCACGGCGATTATGTGAGCTTTGAAATGGATAAATTAAAAATTGCGATAACTAAGCTCACTATGCTTATGGAAAGGCAGTTAAATTATCTTTTTCATGACAAGATTAATGGAATTCTGCCCCCTTTCGTAAATCTGGGTAAGCTTGGATTAAACTACGGCCTGCAGGCTGCGCAGTTCACGGCAACTTCTACAACGGCAGAATCTCAGGCTCTGTCTAATCCAATGTATGTACACTCGATTCCAAACAACAACGATAATCAGGACATTGTCAGTATGGGTACAAACTCTGCCCTGATTGCCGCTAAAGTTGTTGAAAATGCATACCAGGTAATGGCGATTCACTATATGGCACTTTGTCAGGCTATCGACTATCTTGACATAGCCGGTGAACTTTGTTCCGAAAGCAAGGAAATTTATTCTTCAATACGCAAATTCTTTCCTAAATTTATTGAAGATACCCCTAAATATAAAGACATCGAATCCATTATCAGCTTTTTAAAAGAGAATTAAGATGAAATTTGCATTGGTTACAGGGGCTAGCAGAGGAATAGGGAGAGCAGTTGCTCTTAAGCTGTCATCTCTGGGTTATCATGTCCTTGTAAATTACCTTTCAAACGAAGAAGCCGCTCAAACAACTTCCAGACTCATCTCGGAAGGAGGTGGCGTTTCTACTCTGATAAAATTTGATGTTTCGGACAGAGCGGGAGTGGAAAAAGCAATAGGCGAATGGCAGGAGGCCAATCCGGGAGAATATATTCAGCTATTGGTAAATAATGCCGGAATAAGGAAAGACAACCTGATGATATGGATGGAGCTGCAGGAGTGGCAAAGTGTCATTGATACAAATCTTAACGGGATGTATTATGTTACCCGGCCTCTTCTTAAAGACATGCTTGTAAAAAGATCCGGAAGAATTATAAATATAGTTTCACTTTCGGGTATTAAAGGGCTCCCGGGGCAGACAAACTATTCTGCTGCCAAAGGCGGGGTTATTGCTGCTACAAAGGCTTTGGCTCAGGAAGTTGCGAAAAAAGGCGTGACTGTAAATGCTGTAGCGCCCGGATTTATTATTAGTGATATGACAGGTGACCTGGACGAATCTGTTCTGAAAAAGCAGATACCTATGGAAAGATTTGGCAAACCTGAGGAGGTTGCCGCGCTTGTTGCCTTTCTCGCCTCTCCGGACGCATCTTATATTACGGGAGAGGTAATTTCAATTAACGGTGGAATTTATACTTAGTGACATATGGCCAGAGTAGTAATAACAGGAATGGGTATTTATTCATGCATTGGACAAAATCTTGACGATGTACTCATCTCTTTGAAAGAGGGGAAATCGGGAATAGGAGTGGATATGTCCAGGGAAGAGATGGGTTTCAGGTCTTTTCTCACAGGCATTTTACCAAAACCTGACCTTTCAAAATTGCTGGACAGGAGAAAAAGAATTTCGATGTCGCAAGAGGCAGCATATTCATATATTGCAACAGTTGAGGCACTTAAAAATGCTTGCATCGACGATGATTTTCTTAACCGGAACGAAGTGGGGATTCTTTATGGCAACGACAGTAGTGCGCTTGCCGTAATAGAGGGGATTGACCTGATACGGGAAAAAAAGAATACAACTCTTGTAGGTTCGGGATCGGTGTTCCAGTCTATGAATTCAACGGTGAGTATGAACCTCTCTGTAATTTTCCGTTTGAAGGGTATAAACCTTACAATTGCAGGAGCTTGTGCAAGTGGTTCTCATTCAATAGGGATGGGATATTTTATGATTAAAAACGGGCTCCAGGACTGCATAATTTGCGGTGGTGCACAAGAGGTGAACCCTTATGCTGTTTGCAGTTTTGATGGATTAAATGCTTTTTCCGTCAATAACGAACACCCCACAGAAGCATCAAGACCTTTTGATGCTGCAAGGGACGGGCTTGTTCCAAGCGGAGGTGCTGCAACTCTCATCCTTGAAAGTTATGAGTCGGCTGTAAAAAGAGGAGCCCCAATACTGGCGGAAGTCCTTTCCTATGGCTTTTCATCTAATGGTGAACATATCTCGGTTCCCAACATTGATGGCCCGAAGAGGTCTTTGCTAATGGCTCTTAATCAGGCAGAAATGAAGCCCGGGGATATTCAGTATATTAACGCACACGCAACATCGACTCCGGTTGGAGACTTCAATGAAGCACTTGCAATAGACGAAGTTTTCGGAGAAGTGAAACCTTATGTTGGTTCCACAAAAAGTATGACGGGTCATGAAATGTGGATGGCGGGAGCGAGTGAAATAATTTACTCGATATTAATGATGAAAAATTCTTTTATTGCGCCTACAATAAATTACAATACTTCTGATGAAGCATCGGCAAAACTAAAAATTTCCAATAAATATATACCCTGTGAATTTGATACATTCCTCTCAAATTCATTTGGTTTCGGAGGTACTAACTCTACCCTGATTGTAAAAAATGTGTAAAACCCAACCTATAGACTTATATTATGATTGACGCTGCCCTTATTGAAAAAATTAATAGTGTTTTGGCCGAAGAGTTTGAAGTGGATATTGAGAAGATCAAACCTGAAGCACCATTGATGGAAACTCTTGATCTTGACAGTCTGGATCTGGTAGATATGGTGGTTCTCATTGAGCACAATTTCGGCTTCACGGTAATTGCGAAAGATTTTGTAGGAATTAAGACGTTTAACGATTTTTATCACTTTATCAACTCGCGGATAGATGAAAAAGGAGAGTTCCCGAAATGAATGGAGTGGTAAATCCAGGGGAGGAGCTCTTGGCTATCTCTCATTTGTCTACATAATTAAAACATTCGGTCTCACAGCGGCCTACGCTTTGCTGGCAATTGTTGTAATCTACTTTATTCCGTTTGCTCCAAAGGCTACATCGTCTGTCTGGCACTTCTCCAGAAAAATCTTAGGAAACAGCAGGTTTGATTCCCTTATTTTCTTATATAAGAATTACTTCAGCCTTGGCGTTACTTTGATTGACAAAACTGCAGTTGCAGCAGGAAAAGCAGATGAATTCAGCTTTGAGTTTAATGAACCCGAAGAGGTTAAGAAAATATTGAATGATAAGAGCGGAGCAATAATTATTGGAGCTCATTTTGGCAACTGGGAAGTTGGTGCCCCCTTTTTTGACAAGTACGGCAAGGAGATGAGGGTTGTGATGGTTGATGCGGAATATCAAAAAATAAAAATGATTCTGGAACGAGAGAAAAGGGTTGATACATTTAAGGTTATCCCTATTTCAGAAGATATTTTTTCAAGTATTTTTGAAATCAGGGATGCTTTGGCAGATGGCGCGTATGTGGCAATTCAGGGAGACAGGCTTACTTCCAGTACAAAAAATGAAACAGTGAAATTTATGGGTGCTGATGCACAGTTTCCGCTCGGGCCATTCATTATGGCTGCAAGATTCGGATTTCCTGTTGTTTTCTACTATGCCGTGAGAACAGGGTTTAAACATTACAGTTTTCATTTTTCTCTGTGTCCTGTGTCCGGTGTCAGTTCCCAAAAGAGAGTGTTTGAAAAGCAGATACTTGAAGAGTATGTCAAAAGTCTGGAGAAAGTTGTAAAAATAGCTCCTGAGCAGTGGTATAACTATTATAAATTCTGGATATGAGCAATAAACGGACACTTGTCTTAATCTCGGCCAACAGACTCGCCGATCCCTATCCGGTATATCCTATCGGAATATCATATCTCAGAACATATCTCAAAGAGCATCTGGACTGGCTGGATGTCTTTTTGCTGGATATGAATCTTATCTCTGTAGAGAATCTGGAAACAATTCTTAAAGAGACACCTCCGGATTATATCGGGATATCAATTAGAAATATAGACGGGGCCAACTCCCTTGACAAAACGAGCTTTATACCTGGCTATTCCGAGATAATGAAAGCTGTAAGGAGAAATTCCAAAGCCCCTGTAATTATGGGCGGTGCCGGATTCTCAATATTCCCTGCAAAACTCTTTGATTTGCTCAAACCCGATTACGGAATTGCGGGAGAAGGGGAGGAGAGCCTGAGGCAACTCCTCACCGCACTTGAATCCGGAGGAGACATATCCGGAATTGAGGGATTAATTTCAAATGAAAATGGTATTTTGAATCCCCATAAGAATTATCTCAATTCTCTCAATCTCTCTTTCGATGATAATCTGTCCGATTTTTACTGGGAAAAAAGCGGAATGTTAAATATCCAGACGAAGAGAGGGTGCTGCTACCATTGTATCTACTGTTCATATCCTATAATTGACGGAAGAAAAGTGAGGACGCTTGATACGGACCTTATTGTTGGAACACTTGAAAGACTCTACAGGGACAAGGGAATCAATTATGTTTTCTTCACCGACTCCGTATTTAATATCCATAATGACTATAATGCCGAGCTGGCAGAGAAAATAATTAAAAGCGGGATTAAGATTAACTGGGGAGCATATTTCTCTCCTCACAACCTCACGGAAGACCTGCTGTCAACTTTTAAAAGAGCAGGCTTAAAACACATTGAGTTTGGAACTGAATCACTGTGCACCGAGCAGATGCACCGTTATGGAAAGACATTCTCATTTGAGGATGTTTTGCTAAATTCCGAAAGGTGTCTCAAATACAACATTAACTATGCCCATTTCCTTATTCTTGGCGGGATAGGAGAGACAGAAAAGACATTAAGAGAGACAATGGAGAATTCTAAAAGAATTCGCTATACGGTTTTTTTTCCATACATTGGAATGAGGATATATCCGGGCACTGCCCTGCAGGCCCTGGCTATAAGGGATGGCAAAATTTCCCCGAACGATTCCCTGCTGGAGCCAACTTACTATCTTTCAGATGACTTTAATCTGGAGGAGTGTAAAAAAATGACGGCAGAAACAGGCAAGGCATGGGTTTTTCCCGACGATCCTCTTGCAGAAGATATTGAGACAATGAGAGTAATTAAAAAGAAAAAAGGTCTGATATGGGAGTACCTAAGAAAGCCATAGTTACGGGCAGCGAAATTCTTGATTTTATCCCGCAGAGAAAGCCTTTTGTTTTTGTCCATAGTTACTACGGAGAAGACCAGGGCGTGTTTTACACCGGATACATTCCAGAAAATAACACCCTGTTTACGGAAGATGGCCATTTTGCCGAAACCGGAATTATAGAGCATATGGCACAATCGGCAGCCGTTATTGTGGGATATGGTTATAAAAGCAAAGGAGAGAATATTCCTGTTGGTTTTATTGGAGCCGTCTCAAAATTTGAACTTTACACGATGCCTTTGGTTGGCGAAGAGCTGTATACCGGAACCAGAATTATGGCGAAATTCGGAGACATCTCCCTCGTTGAATGCACAATAAGCAGTAATGATGTCAAAGTGGCATCAGGAGAATTAAAGATTTTTTTACAGAAGTAAAGGTGATAAAAAGCATGAGAAAAAAAAGCGCAGAGAATTCAGCATCTCTTGTTCACAGGCACACTGTGAAGATACGCTTTTCGGAAGTAGATTCAATGAAGATTGTGTGGCATGGAGTCTATGTCAAGTATTTCGAGGATGGAAGAGAGGCTTTTGGCAACCATTTCGGCGGGATAGGGTATCTTGATATTTACGGTTCCGGATATACTGCCCCTATTGTAGAGCTGCACTGCTCTTATATTCAGCCGCTTGTGTATGGAGATACTGCTATTGTAGAAACCAGGTACATATATACCCCGTCGGCTAAAATACGCTTTGAATACAATATTTTTCGTGAATCCGACAATACTCTTGTAGCTTCCGGTTACTCTATCCAGGTGTTCCTTAACGGAGATGGCCTGCTAGAGTGGAACAATCCTCAATTTTTTCTGAACTGGCAAAAGAGATGGAAAATAACAGAATAAGGAAAAAAATCGCATATGTTGCAGGAGATTCAATTTACTCCCCTCTAGGTTTTTCGACCGAAGAGAATATGCGTGCAATATATCTTGGTAAAAGCGCTATTCACAAAGTCAGTGACCCGTTGATATTTTCCAAACCGTTCAATGGCGCAAAGATTGAAAAAGAGGCCGATTTCTCTTCGATTGCCGATAATGGAGAAAACTTCACTCTTCTGGAGAAAAGAATTATCTATTCGATAGAAGATGCGATAAAAATTTCCGATCTGTCACCGGAATCGGTTAAATGCGGCAAGACAAGACTAATTATAGCTACTACCAAAGGCAATATAGATTTGCTTGAGGGCAGGTGCGACAATATAGACAAAAGGGCATATTTGGGCGAGCTTGCTTTAAGAATTAACCGCTACCTCGGGCTGGAACAGAAACCTCTTGTGGTTTCTAATGCATGCATTTCCGGAATTAGCGCTCTTATTACGGCAGCGAGGCTCATTGAGTACGACGAATGCGACAATGTAATAGTTGCAGGTGCCGATTTGATGACAAAATTCGTTGTAAGCGGGTTTGAGGCTTTCCACTCCATAAGTGAAACAGTTTGTACGCCGTACGATGTCAAAAGAGACGGTCTAAGCCTTGGAGAGGCTGCAGGAACAATAATTCTCACATCTTTGCGTTCGATGCTGGCCGATAACGACCCGATTGTAATTGAGGGAGGCTCGGTTACCAACGATTCCAACCACCTTTCTGCCCCATCAAGGACAGGAGACGGTCTTGGCGAGGCAATGCTCACAGCAATGGGAGAGGCCCGCATTTCGGGCTCTTCCGTGGATTTTGTAAATGCCCACGGTACTGCAACAATTTATAACGATGAGATGGAATCCAGAGCGATTCACTGGGCATCACTTATGAATGTTCCGGTTCAGAGTCTCAAGCCATACTGGGGCCATACTCTTGGAGCCTCTGGCATAATAGAGAGTATAGCATCCTTCTGGCAAATTAAAAATTCCCTGCTGATAGGGACTAAAGGATTTAACGAGGCAGGCGTTCCTATGGAGATAAAAGTTTCCCCGCACCACAGAGAATGCGCACTAAGCAGATGCGTAAAGAGTGCTTCGGGGTTTGGCGGATGTAATGCTGCCATTGTTTTTGCGAAAGAATCTGTTTCAAATTACCCTGGTAGGGGAAGAGAGGAGAAGTGGAGTGAAGTTTCATCTTTTAAACTGAACGGAGAGGTTAATTTTGACACTATTATAAGGGATCACTATAAAGAGATGGAGATGAAAGACATTAAGTTCTTCAAAATGGACGATCTCTCCAAACTTGGCGTAATAGCTACTGCAAGATTGCTTGACGGATTTGATTCGCTTGATAAATACGGCCGGTTTGAACGGGGCTTTTTTATGGCAAACAGTGTCTCTTCGCTTGAATCGGATGTTAAACATCAGAGAATAACAGAAAAGGACGGCGATTTATTGGCCAGCCCTGCAGTATTTGTTTATACACTGCCAAACATTGTTCTTGGAGAGTCTGCAATAAGAAATAAATTTCAGGGAGAAAACAGCTTTTATGTAGCCGATGCCTCAGACAAATCTGAAATTATTGGCGAATTGCTTTCTCTGGCTCAGAAATCATCTCTTAAACTGGTTGTCACCGGATGGTGCGAGTTTTTGAATGGTAATTTCGATGTCGATTTAAAACTCTATAAAAGAGAATAATATGGTAAAAGAGGTCTATGTTGGGGGATTAGGATGCGTGTCTGCACTTGGCAAAGGTGTTGGAATTCAGCTTGAAAAACTCATTGCCGCCGAATCAGGACTTGGAAACCTCTCTCTTTTTGATACAAACCACCGGGTGGTAGTAGGAGAGGTTAAGCATTCTACCGGAGAAATGGCAGATATGCTGGGCCTGAGAAGCGACAAAGGATACTCCAGAACAACAGTCCTGGGATTGATGGCCGCAAAGGAAGCCCTTGAAGACTCCGGCGTTAATCCGGCCGG
>JAAXVX010000213.1 GCA_013335275.1 Bacteroidales bacterium | reverse complement strand
CAAAAGAAACTTTTTGCCGATATAATGGAAGACTACAGCCATATCAAAACAAAAAGAAAGAGAATTGCAGCTGTTCGTGAAGACAAGTATTTCAACGCTCTTCAGATTAAATTTGCATCGGCAATTACCTGCCACAAATCTCAGGGCGGCCAGTGGAACACTATATTTATAGATAACCCGTTCTGGGGGCAGGACATTTCGGCCGATGATTTAAAATGGCTCTATACAGCGATAACCCGGGCAACCGGAAAGATATTTTTTGTTAATTTTGACAATAAGTTTTTTAGTAATAATTAATTATAAACAACCCGACCTGAATCATGAAAAAACTGCCTCTGTTTTTAAATTGCGTTATGGCTCTTGTTGCGCAACTTTTCATTTTTACATCTGCGAATGCTCAGGAATTAAAACCCATTAAACTGCCTCTCTCATGGAAAAATGAAACCACTGTCATTCTCGTTCAAATGACCAAGGATAGCAGAAACTATTTTGAGTATGACATTAAGAACGGAACAATGGCTGCTGTCAATATGCCTGCTCCGCCTAATGCAACACCATCTGTAGCTGTTAAAAACGGAGATATTTTTTATTACGATATTAACAAAAATGAAAAACGGATAACCGAAACCAAATCAGAAGAGAAGAATCCTGTTTTGTCTCCGGATTTTACACGTATTGCCTTTACAAGGGATAACAACCTTTTTTCAATAGAACTTGCAACAGGTAAAGAGTTTCAATATACAAAAGACGGCTCGGATCTTATTTTAAACGGATGGGCCTCATGGGTATATTACGAGGAAATATTTGGCCGTCCTTCGAGATACAGAGCATTCTGGTGGTCGCCGGACAGCAGGAAAATCGCCTTTTACAGGTTTGATGATTCAAAAGTGCCCATGTTTCCAATTTACAGTTCGGATGGGCAGCACGGCTTTATTACAGAAACCCGCTATCCTATGGCAGGGGACCCAAATCCAAGTGTGAAAATAGGTGTTACAGGAGTTGAAGGTGGGGGAATTACCTGGGCCGATTTTGACGAAAGTGACGATCAGTATTTTGGCCCTCCGCAATGGGCCTCAGACAGCAGGAACCTTATGATTCAGTGGATGAACAGAGATCAGAACAATCTGATTGTTTATGCCATAAATTCTGCAGACGGGACAAAAAAAGAGATTTACAAGGAGTTTCAGAAAACCTGGATTGACTGGATTGAAGATATACAGTTTGGAGAACTGGGCTTTTATTTTGTCAGAGACTTTGACCTTTGGGAACAACTGTATTACCAGTCGTATGACGGCAAAACCCTTGTAAAACTTACCGAAGGAAAGAACTGGGGAATAAAGGTTGTGAATTTTGACGAAATAAACCGCACAGTTTACTTTACAGCAAGGAGAGAGATTTCTACAAGAAACGATTTCTATCGCCTTAGCTGGGATAAGAAAATGGATAAAAAGCAAATTGTAAGACTCTCTTCGGGAGAATATAACTTTGTTTCGCCTGTTTTATCTCCGGATAAAAAGCATTTTGTGGCCATCGCTTCAAATATTTCAACTCCGTCAAAACTCATTCTTGCTTCCTGTGCAAAAGGAGGAGTTGTTAAACCGGGTGAATTGAAAGTAATAGAAGACTCAAAAGGAGATAAATTCAATCCGGAACAGCTACCGGTTGCAGAGATGATTTTCATTACTACTCCGGACGGTTACCGCTTGCCTGCTTCAATCATCTGGCCCAAAAACATGGACAGAAGCAAAAAATATCCGGTACTTGTTAATATGTATGGCGGGCCAAACTCGGGAACAGTAATGGATACCTGGAGATCACCAATGGGTATGGGAGATGCAAAACTCTGGTTTGAAGAGGGAATCATACAGATTAACATAGATAACAGGGCCTCGGGCCACTGCGGTAAAGAAGGAATGAATTATGTTCACAGGAATCTGGGCAAATATGAAATTCAGGATTATATAGAATGGGCTAAATATCTTATTTCTCTTCCGTTTGTAAATGCGCAGAAAATAGGCATAACAGGTTTCAGTTACGGAGGGACAATGACCGTTCTTGCACTCACAGACGGTGCCGAATATTACAGATACGGCATTGCCGGAGGCGGGGTTTATGACTGGAGGCTTTATGACTCGCATTACGTTGAGAGGTATATGGACGAACCAAAAGATAATCCGGACGGATACAATTCAACTGCAGTTCTTGGAAAAGTGCGACAGTACAAAAGTGAAAAAGGCTCCCGTCTGTATCTTACCCATGGAACTTCCGACGACAATGTCCATATGCAAAATACTATTCAGCTCATTGATGCACTTCAGAAGGCCGGCAAGCAGTTTGACCTTATGCTTTATCCCGGCGGAATGCACGGATACAGAGGCGCTCAGGCATTGCATGACAGAGAGGCTGAGATTAGCTTCTGGAGAAAAAATCTGCTGGACAAATAGTGTGGCTGATATATTAAATAGAAACAGGCTGACCCTTGGGCCAGCCTGTTTCATTATATATAGAGAAGGTTAGAGTAATGCAAGTAACATCAGTTCGTCATAGAGTTCCCATATTAAACTGTCATCGCCGCCCTGTACCCTGTCGGCAAGGATATCTGTGGATCTCATAAGGTTGGTTTTGTCAATTTTAACTCCCGGAGTGTTAACCTTTGTTATCACCATTTTAGAGCTAATCAGATATTCGTTGAAGATGCCTCTTTTCTTGTTTTTTGCTTCAAATTTGACATCGGATCTTGAATATTCGAATAACCACTTGTTGTTGAATTCCTTGTAACCTACTGTGTAGTTTGCGTATTTTACATCAATATTCAGGTAAGAAGGTTTGTCTTTTACAAAGTTCAGGTATGCGTCACCGCGTTTTTCGACATTCATTGCAAACTCAACTTTGCCAATGGCATGTGAAATTGCTTCAATGTACAATTTGCCGCGGAACAGGATATCTTCTCCCAGGTATTTCTGATCAAATTTTACGACATAGAATAGTTTGTTGTCGATATTAACAGGTGTGTCGTACTCAAATGTGTAATAGTCGTTTATTTTAGAAGGTTCGCAGCCAAGGAACGGGTACTTCGCCAAATCGAGAATGAGAGAAGTATTAGGTCCTCCCTGAAGTTTTACCAGGAAAGGATCTGTCATTTTTGGTCTGTTGCTTACGCGAACATTTTTAACGGCAATCTTGTCAGGTTTGGATGTGAGATACGATGCCTTGTCTATGTCGAGAATAGCTTCATTAAGAGAAAATGCTTTGTCATTTTTTGTTATGACCTCTTTATAATATGCAGAGATAAAGCAGTTTTCCTTAGTGTAGTTTTTTGAAATGTTTCTGAATGCAGAACTTACAAGTACAGATGCGTTAAAATCCGGATTGGAAAGCGGGGCGGTTTTTGTTTGGGCCGATGCTGTCAGTGTTGAGGC
>JAAXVX010000212.1 GCA_013335275.1 Bacteroidales bacterium | reverse complement strand
ATGAACCCTGAATTAAGTCCCGGCTTTGCAACAAGGAAAGAAGGCAGGCCTCTTTTTCCTGATATGAGCTGATAGGTTCTTCTCTCCGAAATGCTGCCCAGCTCTGCAAGAGCAATTGAAAGCACATCAAGGGGAATTGCAAGGGGCTGACCGTGGAAGTTACCTGCCGATACAATCATATCCTCATCCGGAAGTATTGTTGGGTTGTCTGTTGCGCTGTTAAGCTCTGTTACGAAAGCACGTTCGATATAATCAAGAGCATCCTTTGTGGCTCCGTGAACCTGAGGTACACAACGGAACGAATATGGATCCTGAACATGTGCCTTTTCTCTTTTTATAAGTTCGCTGCCATTGAGCAATTCTCTCATTGCAGCAGCAGTATCAATTTGTCCTTTATGAGGACGGATTGCGTGAACTCCCGGAGTAAACGGCTCAACCCTTCCATCAAATGCGTCAAGCGAAATTGCAGCAATCTTGTCTGCAAGGGAACTGAGTTTCTTTGCCCTGAATAAATTCCATACGCTGTATGCAAGCATAAATTGTGTCCCATTGAGAAGAGCAAGCCCTTCCTTTGAAGCAAGAGTAAGCGGCTTCCATCCGAATTTATCGTTGACCTCTCCTGCAGCATATTTTTTTCCGTTAAAATTTACATCTCCGAGGCCTAAAAGCGGAAGAGACATATTTGCAAGAGGTGCAAGGTCTCCGGAAGCACCCAATGACCCCTGTTCATAAACAACAGGATAAACCCCGTTGTTAAACATATCAACAAGCCTTTGTACTGTCTCCGTTCTCACTCCTGAATAGCCGTATGAAAGAGACTTTATCTTCAAAAACATCATTAGTCTCACGATAATTTGCGGTACTTCTGCCCCCACTCCGCACGCATGTGAAACAACCAGGTTCCTCTGCAGCTTCGAAAGTTCGTCCACGCTCACCGTAACATTGCAAAGCGAACCAAAACCGGTTGTTATTCCATATATAGGTTCTTTGTGGTTTTGCATCTTGTTATCCAGATAATCCCTGCAGTTTTTAATCCTCTCAAACAGCTCTTCGCTTAACTTGATTTTTGTGCTTTCATTAAAAATTGGCAAAAGATCTTCCAGAGTGTGACTCTTAAGGCTTAAATGAAAATACTCCATATGACTTATACTTTAATATGTTTTTTGAAATTTTTCTACAAATATAAAACAAAAAAGGCCGTATCCTTAAAAGATACGACCTTTAATGACTAAATAAAAACTATTAATAACCTGAGTTCTGTTGCGGTTTAATTGCAGGATTTGCGTCCAATTCACTTTTTGGAATCGGCAAAATTGCTTTGTAGAATGTCCTGTCTATTGAAATAGTACGGTGAGTAATTATTACTGCCGGCTTGATAAAGTCGTCATTGAAAGTGATGGTTCTGTTAAGACGAATCATATCAAAATATCTTAGACCTTCTGCAAAAAACTCTTTGCTCTTTTCATCAATAATCATATCCAATGTTACTGTTGTTGATGTTGATGGAGCAAGAGCAGGTGCTCTCTTGCGGATTGCATTAAGATAAGTTGATGCTTTTACCTTATCCGGTGTAGGCTGGCTAAAGGCGGCCTCTGCAGCAATAAGGTACATCTCAGAAAGGCGGATAACTTTTATGTTCACGGCAGAAGTTGTTCCTTTATCTCCTTTAAGGTCTACGCCTGCATATTTCAGACATGAACCGAATCTGGTTTTTGATGTTTCATCATAATCCATAATTCCCCAGCGAACATCTGTAGCATCCTGGTTTAACCTTGCGAGATAGTAATCACTTGCCATGAACCAACCCATTGCGCCTGAAATTTTTGCAGTACGCAAGAGATAGTATCCAAGTGAGCTTGTAAGAAGGTCTGCTTCCGAAGGATATACTGCCAGTTCAAAAATTGACTCCGATCCAAATTGTGTTGACCATGATCCGACCCATTTATCATTTGCATAGAGACTATATTTGCCACTTGTAATAACAGCTTCAGCTGCGGCAAGAGCTTCCGGGTATTTGCCCATTTCCAGGTTAACCTTTGCCTGAATAGCCTTCACAGCGTAATAGTTGATGTAACCTTTAATAGCTACTGTTCCTACTGCTTTTGAAACTATAGGTTCTGCATCTGCAAGGTCCTTCACTATTTGTGTATAAACAGCTTCCACTGTTGCCCTTGTTGGCTGAGCAGATGCATCAAGAGGTTCAAGAACAAGCGGAACACCAAGAGATGTTTTATCCATATTGTATGGCTTGCCATACAGACGAACAAGGTCAAAATACATTAAAGCTCTTGCTGCTAATGCCTGTCCTTTATATTCGCTAAGTGCTGTTGATCCTTTACCTGCGGCTTCAATCTCTGCTATTCTTGCTATCAGGTTGTTTGCCTGAAGAATGTTGTTATACAACTGAGACCAGAATCCTGAATATGAATTTGATGTAGCTGAATGGTTGAATACATAAAGCGCATCCAAACCTCTACCCTGTGACGCAATAGCGAAATCGCCGCCTTTTGCATCGCCATACATTATAAAGTTCCTTCCATAATAATCCGATGATGCCATTTTCCTCATCAACCCGCTGATTGCCACTTTTGCATCGGCAACGCTTGTTATTGATGTTTCTGAAGAGGCAGAGTTGCTTGGCTTTACATCCAGGAAACCCTCACAAGATGAAAGTAGTACAATGCCCAGTACTGCGAGTAATATATTTATCTTTTTCATTGTATCACCTTTTTAAATTAGAAATTAAATTCAACTCCGAAGGTATATGTTTTGCCAAGTGGCATTTCCCATCCGCGGGTACCATATGCGTTAACCTCAGGGTCATACACTTTGTATGCAGCTAAAGTCCATAAGTTTGAACCATTGAAATAAACTCTGGCGCTTGAAATCTTAACCTTGTTAACAATGTTTTTTGGAATGTTATAACCAATAGTAACATTACTAAGTCTCAGGTAATCTGCTTTATGCATGTGACGGCTGCTTCTTTGGTTTACGTCCTCCATGTCTGTTGCCAAACGTTGTGGAAGGCTGGCATCCATATGTTCAGGAGTCCACCTGTTGTCATACTGATCCTGTGACATAATCCTTTCCCAGTAGTATCCGTCATCAGATACGTCGCGGCCGGCTGCGTCATAGGTGTATCCGCCAAGTTTGTAAGTAAAGTTAAGTGCAAGAGAAAGGCCTTTCCAATCCAGATTTGTATTAATACCACCGAATAGTTTAGGGTGTACGTTGCCGATGATTACTTCGGATGCATCCTGATATCTGTATGTAGCAGGACGGCCATCAACTGTTGTTGTTGCGGTTTTGTCGTTATTAAGGAACCATACATTTTTACCTGTAGCATCCTCAACACCTGCCCACTCAAGACCATAAAGAGCAAGAGTAGACTGACCTTCTCTGTAGATGAATTTTGCACGTGC
>JAAXVX010000211.1 GCA_013335275.1 Bacteroidales bacterium | reverse complement strand
AGCATTATCGCAGACATAGCGGCAAAAACGAGAATCTGGCTTTTCCATGAAACCAACAGTAATACAAAACTTAATATAATCCCAATAAATCCTGCAACTGCGGCTGGTTTAAATTTGAGAACAAGCCCGGACATTGCCACACCGGCGGTAACAAGCAAAGACATAATAAATAAAATAGGCAAAAGAGTGTAGTCATACAAAATACTGATGGACACAAGAATAGTGCATACTCCTATTACAATCCATATCTTGGAAATAACACTTCCAATGAAAGTGACAGAGCCCGTTTGAGATTTTCCTTTCATGAAAAACATTGCCGGATATCCTATAACCGGAATAAGAAACCATAACCACTGAACAGCGTAGTTCTCCGTGAAATTAAGCAGGCCGTAAACAATGAGCGATACGCAAACGCCCAGATATCCCCATAGCAGAAATATATTTCCGCCGCCTCTTTCAAGCTTGTTTTTAGTCTCACTAATCATTTTTGAAATCAGTTCCAGACTCTCTTTTTCTGATAAAATTTTCTCTTCCATAATTTTAATATTAAAATGACATTAAATGTTTATTCCTTGTATTTTGTAAATAAGTTTATAACATAAACCAAAATAGCGTTAAAAAAGTGCAACCATTATTTCGTTGCACTTTGCAAATGTAAATAAGTTTATATTATAAACCAAATATTTTTTTACAATATTTTTTTAATGTTCTGAGCCTCCGCCTTGGTACAAACGAGAATGGCATCTGCAGTCTCAACTACAACCATATCATGAACACCAAGCAGGGCAATTGTTTTACCTGTTGTTCCAATTACGATATTTCCTCCTGAGTTGAACTCTTTGATAGAAGCGCCTTTTACAGTTGTACCGTTATCATTGGCAGGGAATACATCGGCAAGGGCAGGGTAGGAGCCAATATCGCTCCATCCGAAATCTACGGGAATAACGTATGTATTTCTGAATTTCTCCATTATTCCAAAGTCAATAGAGATTTTTACAAATTTTTCAAACAGTAATTTAAGCTTTTCGTCCCGTTCACTGGCCGTATTTTCACTCCTCCCCGTGGCATTTTCCAATTCCTCAATCTCCTTCAAAACAGCCCGGTGTGCAGGCAATAACTCTGCAAATGCACTCATAATCGTTGATACCTTAAAGATAAACATCCCGCTGTTCCATAAAAAACGCCCGCTCTTCACATATTCCAGCGCGGTTTCCAGTGCAGGTTTTTCGCAAAACCGCAAAACCCGGGTTGGAACTCCAACAGTACATCCAACTAATCCCTCCTCTACCTCCAAACTTCCGTCTGCTCCGGAACCTCCTTCTGCCACTAAGTCGGCATCAGCACCTGTCTCCAGATATCCATAACCAGTTTCGGGTCTGTCGGGTTTAATGCCGAGAGTGACAATTGCTTCCTCCCTTTCTGCCACTTCAACAGCTTTTTTCAGATGCAATCTAAAATCGGCCTCATCCTTAATCAGATGGTCAGAAGCCAACACAATTAACGTTGAATCGGTAAACTTGCGTTCAATTTCTATACAACCAAAACCGATTGCGGCTGCTGTATCCTTAAATGACGGCTCAATAATCACATTTCCGGCAGGTAGCATAGGTAATTCTTCCAATACGGTTTTTGCCTGAACAGCATTTGTTCCTATGAAAATACGATTGGCAGGCACCATGGGCAATACTCTGTCGACGGTCATCCTTATAAGGCTTTTTTCTTCATCAATGAGCCGGAGCAACTGCTTAGGTCTCTCTTTTGTAGACAATGGCCAGAAACGCTCTCCTGAGCCTCCGGCCATTATTAGTATCGTTAAATTGGACATGAGTAATTTTGTTAAATATTACTCAAAGATACAAAATGTTACATACTCTTGGTAAAAGGAATTGTAAAGAAAAATGTAGAACCTTTACCTAAATCGGAAGATAACCAAATCTTCCCTCCCAGAAGTTCAACATACCCCTTTGATATTGTTAAACCAAGTCCGGTACCGCCAAATTCGTAGGCAATTGACCGTTCAGCCTGGCGGAAGCGTTCAAAAATCAATTCCTGTTTTTCGGGAGAGATTCCAATGCCTGTATCTTCAATGTAGAACTCCAGTTTATCGTCCCTCACGATATATCCAAAATGGATATTCCCCTTTAATGTAAACTTAATAGCATTATTAATCAGGCTGGAAAGAATATGAGTCAGTTTTATTTCATCTGTACGGATGTCTGCATTGCTATCATCAAAAGGACAATCATAATTTAATGTTATGTCTTTCAATTTGGCTTTTGGTTCAAACTGAGAATACAGGTTCCTGCAGATATTATTAATGTTGAAATTGCTGATATTTAATTTAATCTGGCCGGATGCAAGGGAGGCGGTAATTACAATGTCGTTTATGATATCAAGCAGCTGATAGCAGTTATTAGAAATTATATCAATATACTCAATGCGTTTTTCTACGGGTAGTTCCGGAGCTTTTAAGAAATCCGAAAAACCTACTATAGCATTCATAGGGGTACGAATTTCGTGTGAGATGTTGTTAAGAAATGCGGTAATTAATCTGTTGCTGTCTTCTGCTTTATCCTTAGCTTCTGTAAGTACTTGCTCAAGACGCTTACGTTCGGTAATATCCCGGGCAATTCCAAAAAGGCCGGTAGGATTGCCAAAGTCATCGAACATGGGACATTTAATGGTATGAAAAGTGCGGACAGCACCCCCGGAAGTGATGACAGAATCTTCATAGGTATAAGGAACGCCGCTCTCTATGACTTTTTTATCTATTTCCTTAACCATTTGAGCATGAACGGCCGGGAAAATAACTGAATCATCTTTGCCTATAACCTCCTGTTCGGTGATGCCGAATGTTTTTTCAGCGGCATCATTGAAAAGCAGGTATTTCCCATTGATATCCTTAATATATATTGAATCAAGCGCATTGTTAATAATGGACTGAAGCAGTCTTCTGTTGGTCTGCAATTCAATTTCAGTTTCTCTGAATTTACTAAGCTGAGCAGTTGCATCCAATGCTCTTTTTGTTGCCATTGGGACTCTCTCCATTCTGTCTTTAAGTACATAGTCAGTAGCTCCCTGTTTAAGAAGTTCAACTGCTCTGTCTTCTCCAATTGTGCCTGAAATACAAATAAACGGAACATTTGGGCTTAACTTTTTTGCCAGTTCCAGTGCCAACTGTCCATTGAAAGAAGGTAAAGTAAAGTCTGCAAAAATTATATCGTAATTATGCCTCTTAAGGTTTGATACAAATCCCTCCTCGTTATCAACCAAATCCATTTCCAAATCGAATCCCTCTTCGGTAAGAATCTCTTCCAAAAGTTCGGCATCTCTCTTTACATCTTCAAGAAGAAGTGCATACAGCTTGACCTTCATATAAACCTGTTTTAATTTTTATGTTACTTATTTTCCGGAGGGAGTTCATTAACTAATCCCCAGAAAATGCC
>JAAXVX010000007.1 GCA_013335275.1 Bacteroidales bacterium | reverse complement strand
ATATAGATTGGGGGTTAGTTTCTATGCCTGCCTTCTTTTTTATATTACTCAAGCTCAAACCGCACCAATACTGTGTGCTCAAACCGAATCTTTTCAAATTCAAGTACAGGAGAAATAAAACTATCGGCGCTTTCAGCCATGGACATTTTTGTCATCGGCTGCACACCTCTTAACAGCATTGAATAGTTGTCGTAGTTTTGGATGAAAATTGCTTTTCCGACCTTCCTGCCAAGTGCGTTTGCCAGCAATACTGCTTTGTCTTTTGCATTAGCAGCTGCCTTTTCCATTACTCCGTCGCGAACTTCATCAACATTGCTCAGAGCTGTTTTTGCAATATTTACATCTGAAATTCCTGCCTCTTCCAGTGCTGCAAAAACCTTTGCAGTCATATCTGCCGAACCTACTTTTAAAATATAGGATTTAGTAATAAGTATCTTGTCTTTTTTGAGAATATATTTTTCGTAAAAACTATTCATGTCCAGAACTGTCATGTTCTTTTCCAGATCAATATTAAGTGAGGTAAGCTTCTTAAACATGTCCTTTTCCTGTTTTTCGAGAGATACCTTTCCTTTATTTTCTTTCTCGTTAATTGTTATGTTAAGATAAATTTCATCGGGAGCCACCTCTGTTTGGGCCCTTCCTGTAATCTCAATATAGTTGCAGTCAATAAAGTTCTTTTCCTGGGCCATACCGGCCATAAAGAAGAATAGCGCCGAAATGAGTAATGTAATTCTTTTCATAATAAATTGTAAAAATTTTTATCTTTGGTATTGACAAATATACAATTATAATGCCTGAAGTCATAATCCTGTATATGCCTATGTTTGTCTGCTTTTTTTGGGCAGTGGCTTTGCTGCTGGACGCAGGGAAGAGTGACAAGGCAAAGACTGCATTGGGAATTTTTATGGCCGTTTCTACCATTCTCTATTTTTCCCATGTAGTTTTCTTTTCGTCAAGTGAGCGGTTTTATATGATGATCGATCCCTTATACACTTTTTCGTCTTTGTCTGTTTTTCCTCTTTTTTATATTTACATCCGGCTTCTTTCCAAAGATTTTGACTTTAATCCGTTTGTTTTGTGGACATTGATTCCCGCATTTTTTTTCGGAGCATGCCTTGCTGTAATTTATTCTTTGCTGGACGGGCAGGAGCTGAGGGAGCTGGCCCGTAAGGTTATATACAAGGAAAAAGTAGATTTCATCTTCTCCCCAATGGGAATGGCCGGTGAAATTATCTACAAGGCCGGAAGAGTTACCTTTCTTGTCCAGGTCGTTCCATTTATCTACTACAGCAGGAAACATATTACGGAATACAACAGGAACATTGAAGAGTTTTACTCGTCTACCGAGGGCAGAAATTTAACATGGGTCAGGTTGATGACTATTATAATGATCCTGACAGGAATCTTTGCCATTATATCCGGAATAATAGGGAGAGCTTATTTCGCAGAATCTGCCGCACTCTTGGCCATACCGTCTTTTGTTTTCAGCATAATGCTGTTTTCGATTGGTTTTCTTGGGTTTAAACAGACACATTCCATCCGGGACTTCAGGAAAGATATGATGTTTAAGGTTATTCCCAAAGAGAGCTGCCTTTCTGTACAGGAGAAAACCAGAGATAAAATAAAGAGGGACCTTATAAAACTTTTAACCGAGCGGGAATTCTACCGTAAAACCGATTTAAGAATCACAGATGTGTCATCTGAACTCAATACGAACAGATCATATATTTCAAATATTGTGAATCTGGACTTCGGAACAACATTTTCCGATTTAATAAATAGTTACAGAGTTGTTTACGCAAAAAAGCTGCTTCAGGAAAATAATCTCTATGTACTTGATTTTATTGCAGAAGAGTCTGGATTTGCATCAGTTAACTCTTTGCTCCGTGCATTTAAAAAAGCAACGGGACAGACTCCCGGTCAGTATAGAAAATCTGTGAGTGAAAATCAGTAGGTTTCGCTTTTTTTCTGATTTTTCTACTGAATTTCTTATAAATTATCATATGTGAAAAAAAGTATGATATCAAAACCAAAATGATGTCTCAGCCTTATAATATATAATAAGAAATGCAAATTTATCTGCTAAATATTTACATCTAATGCATATAACTTTCATTCAAATTACTTTGATATGAAAATTATTTTCTTAAATTTGTCTCACCTTATGTCAAAATAAGGTCACCTAAATTTCAAACTAAACTAAAAACTGTTTTATGAATGTAAAAGAGCATTTAAAAGGGGTGAGCAAGCTATTTGCTTTAACTCTGCTGCTCCTCACCGTAGGAGTGTATTCATGGGCACAGGTACGCGTTACCGGTAAGGTAATAGATGTAAATGGACAGCCCTTAGGTTTTGTTACCGTTGTTCTTAAAGGAACAACTACAGCAACTAACACTGCTGAAAACGGTACCTTTACCTTAAATAACGTTCCGAGCAACGGCGCTCTAATCGTTAGTTCTATCGGTTACAAAACAATCGAGGTAGCTCTTAATGGAAGAGCCTACGTAGAAATGGTTCTTGAAGAAGACGCCATCCGGATTGATGAACTTGTTGTAACTGCCCTTGGTATTTCTCGTGAAAAGAAAGCTTTGGGTTATGCCGTTCAAGATGTAAAAGGAGATGAACTTCAAAAAGTTCGTACATCAAATGTTGTTTCTGCCCTCTCAGGCCGTGTAGCAGGTGTTCAGATCTCTGCCGCTTCTGGTCAAATGGGTGGTGGTGCCAAGATCAATGTTCGCGGTAACACATCTCTAACAGGTAACAACCAGCCGTTGTTTGTTGTTGACGGTATTCCAATCAGCAACGCCGACTTTTCATATGGTGCTACAGGTGGTGGCGGATATGACATGGGTAACCTAGCAGGAGACCTTAACCCGGACGATATTGAATCAATGTCCGTTCTTAAAGGTGCTTCCGCAACTGCACTTTACGGTTCAAGAGCAGCTAACGGTGTTGTTATGGTAACAACAAAGAAAGCTAAAGCAGCTCAAAAAACTTTTGGCGTGAGTGTAAACTCATCAGTTACTATTGACAGGGCTGCCTATGTACCAAAACTCCAGAAAGAGTATGGTGCAGGTTATGCTTATTCAGGCGCAGGTACACTTGATGGTTTCCTCACAGCATCTATTGGAGGCAAAACCTACAGAACTGTTGACTATGGAACAGACGAAAGCTGGGGTCCTAAGTACAACGCAAGTATTAAGGTACTCCACTGGAATGCATTCGATTCTTGGGATACTGCAAACTATTTGGTTGAAAGACCTTGGATTTATCCTGAAAACGACTATATGACTTATTTCCAAAGTGGTGTAAACTTCACAAACAATATTCAGCTTGCAAAAAGCAGTGAAGTAGGATCATTCAGGATGTCATATACAAACAGTGATATAACCGGTATTACTCCAAACAGCCATTTGAAAAGAAACACAGTAAGTTTCAGTGGTACTTCTGTCTTTAATAAATATCTGGACGGATGGGCTGCAATGAACTATGTAAATAACAATACACTGGGCCGTCCGGAAACTGGATACGGCGACAGAAACCCTGTTCAGAAAATGTGGCAGTGGTCTCAGACATCTTTGGACTATAAAGCCCTCAGGTCTTATGAGAATCCTGACGGAAGCCAGCGCACATGGAACAGGTCTGCTTATGACGATGGCACTCCTCTTTATACAGACAACCCATTCTGGTCAGCTTACAAAAACTACCAAAATGACCGCAGGAACCGTATTTATGGGAACGCAGGTATAAATCTTAAACTTACAGACTGGTTTAAAATTACAGGCCGTGTTGGTTTGGACTATTTCAACCTTTCAATGGAAGAGAGATATGCAGTTGGTTCACAGGCAACATCTGAATACTATCTTGACAATCGTGAAGCTCTTGAAGTTACAACTGAATTGTTTGCAAACTTCAACAAGAGGTTTATGAATGATAAAATGGGAGTTTCTGCTTTGGTAGGGGGCTCAAGTTCAGACAGGAAGTCTTGGAGAACAGGCGGAATCACCGTTGGTGGTCTGCTTATTCCTAATCTTTACAATCTTTCGAACTCTGCTACAAAAGCAACGGTTTATGATACAAAAACAAATAAGAGAATTAACTCAATTTTCGGTAATGTGACTTTAGACTACAATCAGTTTGTATATCTGGATATCACAGCGAGAAATGACTGGTCATCTACTCTTCCTGCAAGCAACCGTTCGTATTTCTACCCATCAGTTAACTTAAGTTTTGTTCTTACATCACTTGATGCTGTTAAAGAATTTAGCTGGTTGAGTTTTGCGAAATTACGCGGTGGTTGGGCACAAGTTGGTAATGACACCGACCCTTATAACCTCGAATCTTACTATACCGCATCTACTGGTGGTGCATTTGGTAAAGGTTCAGATCCTCGTTATAATTTGCCTACAACACTTTCAAACATTAACCTTAAGCCGGAAACAACAAAATCATGGGAAGTTGGTTTAGAAGCCCGTTTCCTTGACAACCGCATTGGTTTTGATGCTTCTTACTATCAGAAAAACACTTACGACCAAATCGTTCCGGTTATGGTTTCAGGTGCAACAGGATATACAAGCAAGTATATTAACTCAGGTCAGATGAACAACAGTGGTTTTGAATTAACCCTTAACCTTGTTCCTGTTAAGACAACCAATTTTACATGGGATATTCAGCTTAACGCTTCAACACTTAAGAATGAAGTTGTTTCCATTGCAGAAGGTCTTGATTACCTGAACCTGCAAAATGCTCCGTTCCGTGTTAAATCAGGTGCATTCACCGGCTCTTCTTATCCGGTTATTTATGGTACCGGCTTTGTATATGACGATGCTGGCAACAAACTTATCAATCCTTCAACAGGTTATTATGCAGCAACTCCAATAAAACCTATCGGAAATGCTACACCTAATTTCACAGCAGGTTTGACAAACTCATTCAGCTTTAAAGGATTTGACATGAGTATTCTGATTGATATGCAAAGAGGCGGACATATGTACTACACATCTTACATGTGGGGTATGTACTCTGGTCTGCTTGCAGAAACAGCAATTCAGGATGGTATAGACATTCGTGATAAAGGTGTTACTATTGATGGTTACTATGGTAAATATGACGCCGCTACAAAGAAATTCGTCTATACAACTGCTGCAGGTGCCGTTTCAACTACTCCTGTAAAAAATACTTCAGCACTTGATGCAGAATCATGGGGTGTTTATCACTATGACCAAAATGACGAAAGTAACGTATTCAGTACAGATTACATTAAACTTCGCGAAGTTCGTTTAGGTTATACCGTTCCTTCTAAATTCACTGGTCCTATCAAACAACTGCGTGTATCTGCTTTTGGCCGTAATCTGGCTATTTTCGGAGCTGCTACTCAGCACTTTGATCCTGAATATCTACAAATGGCCGGATCTAACGCACAAGGTATTGAGGGTGGATATATTCCATCAACAAGATCTTATGGTTTCAGCCTAAGCTTTAACTTTTAAATAATAGGAGATGCTATATATGAATACAATAAAAAAACTATTTTATGCTCTTTTGGCACTGCCTATTTTATTAACAGGCTGTGACAAAAACTTTGATGAAATCAACAACAGCCCCAACTCAACAACAAAGGTTCCTACTCCTTATGTTTTGACATATGCTCAAAGACAATTGGGGTACAATACATTTGATGTTTGGAATTCAGGCCGCCAGTCTCTTTTGTGTGCGCAGTACTGGGCACAAAGAAACTACACTTCCGAAGACAGATATATCTTCAGACAGGGAACAACTGATGCATTCTCAAGGAATACATATTTTAATCTCCAGAATTTCCAGGATATCATCAATCTTAACACAAATGCTGATACCAAAGCCGCTATGTCGGTATATGGTGACAATGCAGTTCAGATTGCTACCTCAAAACTGATGATAATCTGGGCCGTTGAGATGCTTGCAGAAACATTTGGAGACGTTCCTTACACCGAAGCTTTACAAATTGGTACAATTCTCCAGCCAAAATATGACAAACAAAGTACTCTTTTCCCTAAACTTCTGGCAGATGCAAAAACAGCAGTTGATGCTCTTAAGACAGCTCAAAAGGGATGGACACAAGGTGATGTAATGTTTGGTGGCGATATTGACAAATGGATCAAGTTTGGTAACTCACTTCGTCTAAGACTGGTTGTTCGTCAATCAAATGTTAAATCTGACTGGAAAACAGTTGCCAAAGCTATTATAGCTGAGGGTGTTATGGAATCGAATGATGATAACGCAATTATCCAGTTTTCAGGTCCTGGTGCTCCTAACGAAGCCCCTATCTATAACGGATTTATTGTAGGCAAGAGGAATGACTTTACTCTTACCAAACAATTCGTAGGTTTGTTAAATGGTGTAAATGATACAGATAAAGGTTATACAAATCCTTTTGGAGGGCTTGTTGACCCACGTTTCAGAATCTTTATCGGAGCCTCTAACTATAATGTAGGAAGGACAATGGGCGTTCCTTACGGAATGTCTGATGCAGACACAAAACAATTTGTTGCTTCAAATACAACTAAAGTTATCAGCTTATACAGATTACCTTCTCCGCTTATCGTTCAGGCAGACTTCTGGTCAGTATTTATTGACTATGCAACTGTTGAATTCATGAAATGTGAAGTGAATGATTGGGATAAGGCTTCTTTTGAAGCTGCCATGAGAGCATCTTTCGAACAATGGGGTGTTAAAGCCGCAGATGAATATGGTACAGCCGATGTTTACAATGCTGCAGTTGATGCATATATAACCGGTGTTCTTGCTAAATTCGATGCCGCTACTACCGCAGGTAAACAAGAAATTGTACTTACTCAAAAGTATATCCACTTGTTTACTCAAGGTTTTGAAGCATGGAGTGAATATCGCAGAACAGGTTTCCCTAAATCAATTGTTAAACCTAATGAACTTACAAACGGAACAATTGCGTTTGTAGTATCTAATCCTACAGGTACAGATATCGTTCCTCGTCTGCTTTATGATTCAAATGAATATACCCTTAACAAAGCTAATGTTGAAGCTGCTGCTACCAGTATAGGTGGTGACAAATACAATACTAAACTTTGGTGGGCTAAGTAATATTACTTTCTTAATTTATTTAAGGGGCTGGCCATTTTTGGCCGGCCCTTTTTTTATAACTTAGCGGTAGGGTTCAGAGCAATTAATTCGGTATAATGTTAAAAGCAGGAAAATTGAGAAAGGAGGAGTTCAAAAAGCTTTTCGATACATATTTTGATGCCATCAGAAGATATCTGTATTACAGATGTTCGGACAGCGAACTGGCCTCTGATGTTGCTCAGGACCTCTTTACACGTATCTGGGAAAAATCGATGCAGATTGACCCTGTCAAAGATAAGGCACTACTCTATAAGATGGCTTCTGATATGATTGTTAGCAAATTAAGGAGGAAGAAAGTAGAATTAAATTATTCAGGTTCCATAATAATAGAAGAGTCTGGTAATACTCCCGAAACTAATGTTGAGTACGAGCAGTTAAAAATACAATATTCGGAAGTATTGCTTAAAATGCCAGAAAAGGTGAGAACAACATTTTTAATGAGCAGGGGAGAGGAACTGAAATACGCGGAAATTGCAGAGCGGTTAAATGTGAGTGTAAAGGCAATTGAAAAGAGGATGAACCTTGCACTTACATTATTGAGAAGAGATCTACGGAGGGAAACGGAATAACTGGAAATTAAATCATCAGGCGATGAATGATAAAATGAAAATAGAACCAAAATGGAAGAGAAGCAGCGAAGAGATTTGGCGGGACCATTTTGAAGAGATTACTTCAGTGGATAAAGTGAGCAGGCTTGACTTTGCCCTGATAAAAAAATATGCTTTTTATTATGCAGCAGCTGCTATTGTTGTTATTGCTCTTTTGCCACTGCTGTTTTCTAAAAATGTTGTGTCATTAAGAGGTGAGCATATATCATGCACGCTGCCTGACGGATCGGTAGTAAATTTAAATGCAGAAACTGAATTAACATATAATTCTTTAATCTGGTTTATCAGCAGAGGTGTGAAAATGAATGGAGAAGCATATTTTGAAGTTGAAAAAGGTGCAAAGTTTACAGTAAGGACAAAAAACGGAGATGTAAGAGTACTTGGAACTAAATTCAATGTTTTTTCAAGAGGAGATGAATTTGCGGTTACGTGTATAACAGGAAGAGTTGAGGTTAAGAGCGAAAATAAGGTAATTATTGAAAAAAATGAAGGGGTCAGGATGGCAAATAACGGAGAGTTGAAATTAATATCAGAGCCTGATATGGGGAATACAATTTCCTGGAAAGATGATGTTTTCTATTTTACATCTGTGCCGTTAAATAAAGTGATTGAGGAGGTTATGCGGCAATATGATGTCGACATCGAATATGCTGAAAATAATAATTACATTTATACTGGAAATTTCTCTAAAGAGAGTACAATTGAGGAGGTATTGGAAATTGTATCGCTCCCGTTTGGACTCCGTACGGAGAAACGGGGAAATGGATATAAATTAGTTAGTCAATAATTTGAGATTCTTATTTAAGGCTGTCATAACAGTTTTTTTAGTTTCACTAAGCGCATTTTGCAATGCAGGTGAACTTCGTCTGAGATACTCAAAGTATCCCCTTAGTGATGTGTTGGTTATTATCAGAGATCAGGCATCTCTGTCATTATCTTTTAACCAGGGGGAACTTTCCCGGTATAAAATTACTGTAGATTCTACGTTTGCAGATGGACTTAGTGCAATCAGGTTTTTAGTAAAGGAATTTCCACTAAATGTGAATATTGTAAATGGGGTAATCGTGATATCCCCAAAAGCCGATGCGAATATTATTGGCGGTATTATTTCCGATAAAGAGAGTGGGGAGAGACTGCCATTTGCGAATATTTTATTTGACAATCGGGTTTATATTTCGGATGAAAATGGATATTTCAGGCTTCCGGCAAAATATATCGAAGGGTTGAAATTTTCGTTCAGATACCTGGGATACCGACAACTTGATACGACACTTTCTCCGGGAAACGGTAGCATTATTTGCCTTAAAAGTACTCGTCTGGAAATTAATGAACTGCTTTTTGAAGATTATGAAACAGGCAAGGCATTACAAAACGGCGATCAGCCCGGATTAATCAGAATAAACCATGCCATTGCTCAATATTTGCCAGGCAATGGCGATAACTCTGTCTTCAATTTATTGAGACTTATGCCCGGCATAAGAGCTACTGGAGAACCCTCTGGCCTTTCGGTGTGGGGAAGCAGACCCGGAGAGAGTTCTGTTATATTTGACGGCAGCCGTCTGTTTTCAATGAGCGGATTTAATGAGCAAATCAGCTCGATTAACCCATATATGGTAAAAGAGATTCGGCTTATGAAGGGAGGTTATGGGCCGCAATATGGAAACCAAACGGGAGGAATAGCCGAGATTGTGGGGATTAATGGCAACAGAACCAGGCCGGAATTCAAACTCAACCTGAATAACCTAACTGCAAACATATTTGGTTCTGTGCCGATTAGTAAAAGAGCAACCATTTCTGCTGCATACAGGCAAACATACTATGGTTTATATGATGTAAATATTTTGAACCCGTATGGGAAAAGGAATGCTAATCAGACATCTTCTGCACCCGGAAATGGTAATAGTTCCGGGAATAATCAGGAATCTATATATGTAACTCCGGATTATAATTTCAGGGATGCAAACCTGAAACTTTCCGGGGATTTAAGTGACAATAGTCATTATTATATCTCTCTTTATGGTGCTTCGGACAAATTTGAATATTCAATTTCTGGAGACGAATTTACTCTTGATGCATTTGACCGTAATAATCAAATAAGTGCTTCTGCCGGTTTTGACAAAAACTGGGAAGAAGGGTCATCTTCCGGCATCTATTTTAAGTACTCTGCTCTGGACAATAATAGTTCAAAAGCAGTAAGACTAAACAGGGAAAATTATTACACGATTGACACAGACAACACAGGGACAGAGGCAGGTGCAAAAATACGCCATTCTTTCGCTGTTTTATCGATAAACAATATTGAGACGGGCATTGGTGCCGATAACTTGTCAGATGTATTAAATGATTTAAAATCAAAAGAAAATAAATTTAATTTTTACATAAACGACAGGATAAATCTGAGGAAACTCTCGTTCGATTTGGGGCTAAGGGGAGATATATATAAGCAGAGGCTTTATTTACAGCCAAGGTTTTCTTTAAAGTATAATGTGCTTGAGAATTTATCTTTAAGCGCTTCATGGGGTATTTATAATCAGTTTTTGGGAAAGGTTCCCATAATTTATGAAAAAATTGCCCCGGCTCTAATTTGGAAAGTGCTTGGGGAAGAAAATTATCCTGTAATGAGTTCCGTTCATTCAATTGTCTCTTTTTCATATTCTAATAAAGCCTGGCTAATATCACTGGAGGGTTATAATAAGAATAACAGGGGACTGACTCAGATATTCAGAAGCGGAAACATAACTTCTGTTGAAAACGGATTATCTGATGTTACAGGTGCCGATTTGTTTTTAAAATGGGAGAAAAAGGGAAGTCAGGTTTTCGGTGCTTTCAGTCTGGCAAAGATGACAGAAACTTACGACACTAAAACAGTAAGGACAAGAAGTTCAAATCCTTTAGAAATAAAGCTCGGGGCGCTGTGGAATTTAAACCCATTCTTTTTATCTGCAAGCTTTGTTTACGGAAATGGGTATGTGAATACATTTGGAATTGGACGTTATTCAAATTTGGGAGGAGAAGATTATTCCAGATTTGATATATCTGCTACTTACTCGTTTAAAATCAAAAAATCAAAATTCAGAACCGGGCTCTCTGTTCTAAATATTCTCAATACTTCGAATGCTAAAACTCTTGACATTCTCCCATCTCCAAACAAAGTGGGCCAAAACATGTTTTTAAACCTGTATTCGGAGTCAATTCCGTTTACTCCTACAATCTACCTTGAGATTGATTTGTAATTTTCTACATAAAGTAGGGTATAGCCTTACATAAGCGGTATAGAATTATAGATTTAAAAACGAAATAATTAATCTCATGAAAGCAAATTCGATTAAAACTTTACTGGCTATTTGTGCTATTTCACTCTCTCTTGCTTCCTGTACTAAGGAAACAAACCCGAACACACCGGAATTGCTGGTTTCCGCAACTCCATCTGATATTATTGAGGTTAAAAGCGATGGTGCAACAACCTTTGCTCTTGCAGGAGTTACTCCAGCATTTGACTCCACTGCCGATCTCACTGCCGACGAAATCGAGTTTATCTATGCCGTTAGAGAAGACGAGAAAGTTGCCAGAGATTTGTACTTTTCTTTTTTCGGAACATTCGGCTTAAAACCATTTGAAAACATTGGAAAAGCAGAAGACAACCATATTAAGGCAACCGAAAAATTGTTTGACTATTATGAAATAGATTATCCTGCATTGAGCGAAAATGGCAAATTTGAAAATGCAATTCGCCAGAAGTTATTTGATTCTTTATTATTGAAAGGGACTCCGGAACTTGAAGCTTTTAAGGTAATGGCTATGCTTGAAGAATCTAATATCGTTGAATATGGAGAAGTTTTAAAAACAATAGCAAATCCCAATATTAAAATTGTTATTGAAAATCTTGCAAGAGCATCTGCAAATCACTTTAAAGCTGCAATAAGACAAATTACAGCACTTGGGGGAACATATACGCCTGCACTTATGACTCAGGAGCAGTACAAGGCAGTAATTGCAATTGGCTTTGAAAAAGGGAAAAGATACATGTATAAAAACAATGGGTCAACAACAAACAGTGGCAATAAGCTGGGCGGTAACGGGCAAAAAAAAGGATCTGTTAATCGTCAGGGAAACTGCAACTCATCTTCAAACGGTGCTACTCCGGGCTCACAAAACAGACAGGGGAATGTTGGTAAAGGCTACAGAGGGGGTAAATAGGTAAGTAAAATAATGGTTTTTAAGAGGTGCTTAATTTTAGGCGCCTCTTTTTATTTCAGACGGTATTCAGGAGAAGAAAGTTAAAGCGGAAGCTGAACGAAGAAAGTTGTTCCGGCACCTAATTTAGACTCCAGCCAAATGTTTCCGCCAAGAAGTTCGGTGTACAGTTTGGTAATGGCAAGACCTAGGCCACTGCCCTCAAACTCCCTGATGGCGCCGGTATCTGCCTGAACAAATCTGTCGAAAACAGATTTATGATACTCTTCGGCAATACCTATTCCGGTATCATTGACATAAATAATGAAATTAGTGTCTGTTGTCTTTATCCCAAATTCGACAAATCCCTCTTTAGTGAATTTGATTGCATTGCCTATAAGGTTAATAAGTATTTGCTGGATTTTGGTTTTGTCCGATTCTATCATTAGCGAAGAGTCCAGACCGGGAGATAGCCTGATTTCGATACTTTGGTTGTTACCGTTAAAAAAAGTATAAAGTTCATGCAACAATTCAACAAGGTCAAATTTAGTTTTGTGGATAACAACCTGGCCTGTTTCAATTCTTGATATATCCAGTACATCGTTAATTGTGGCAAGAAGCCTGTCTGCACTTTTGGTAATGATAGTCAGATATTCTTTATGGGTAGGGTCTGTGACCTCGTCCAGCAGGATATTTGCAAAACCCATTATTCCATTCATTGGAGTGCGGATTTCGTGACTCATATTTGCAAGAAAAGCTGTTTTTAACCGGTCGCTTTCTTCTGCTTTAAATTTGGCAACCTTAAGTGATTCAATATTCTTAACCCTTTCGATAAATACACCGATACTGTTTGCGAAAATTTCAAGAAGTGCAAGGTCATCCGGGGAATATGCATCATCATTTTCGTAGTCCTGAATAGCAATTACGCCAATCACCTCTTTAAATTCAGAATCGTAAAGAGGAGACCCGAGCCAGAGCGGTGCGCTTGTGCCGTAAGGGATGAAAATAACATCGTCTGCCTTTAGCTTTTCCGCTATCTTATCAGAAACATACTGACTTTTCCCGCTCCTTCTCACATAATCGGTAAGTGAACCATGCAGTACCTCCATTGCGTCATCTTCCAGTTCATCAAACTCATCCACATAGTATGGAAAGCTATACATATCGGTATCACTGTGATAAAGGGCTATATATATGTTTTTAACAGGAATGACCTTATTAAGCTGAGAATGAACCTGCTCCAAAAAGTTTTTGAAGTTAATCTCAGAAAGCGAACTTTTAGATATCTGGAGAATGGCTTCCTGAATATTTCTTTTTTTAATTATTGTTGTTAAATCTCTGACAATCCCTCCGATACCATATAGTTCATCATACAGTTTAGTGGGGAACTTAGTAGCTTCATAAATATTGTCGCCAATTTTTTCTTCAATGGTGACAGTAATGCCTTCTTTAAGAATTTTTAAATCCGATTCAAGAACATCGTCAAGATTTACACCCGGCAGGAGGTCATGATCGCTTTTTCCTAATATTTCATCCCTTGTCTTTCCGAAAAATTTGCAAATCGCCTCATTTATAAGGACATATCTAAATTTATCATCTTTAATGAACATCATATCTCTGCTTGCATTAAAGAATGATGTCCGGCGCTCAACCTCTTCCTTTACTTTGTTTTCATTCTCCAGCCGGGTAGTATTGGCTGTTAAGACAA
>JAAXVX010000210.1 GCA_013335275.1 Bacteroidales bacterium | reverse complement strand
AAGGCATTAGCACCGATGTGAAAAACCCCATCAACGCGATTGCCAGACCTCCTGCCGCACCTTCAAGAGCACCCATTTCCAAAGCTTTTGCTGTTCCAATACCGTGAGCAGCAGACCCAAGAGCCAACCCTTTTGCAAAAGGGGTTTTTATTCCTGTCAGTTTAAAAAACCAGGGACCTGCAACGGCTCCGAATATTCCGGACAGAATTACTATTACGGCGGTTAACGATACCATCCCGCCCGATTGTCCGCTTAAAACTATTGCAATTGGCGTAGTAATAGATTTAGGCAATAACGTAATTATTGTTTCGTATCTCGCCCCCATCAAAAGGGATATGCCGGCAACACTTATTATTGCTGCAAGACTGCCAAAAAAAGTTGCGGATAATATTGCTGCACCTCTGGAACGAATAAAGTCATATTCTTTATAAAGAAGATAGCCTAACGCAACTACGGAGAGGTTAAGTAAATAGTTAATGACTTTTGAATTGGACTCATAACTGCGAATATCAATCGAGAAAATACTGCAAAATAAAATAATCAGGATTGTAGAGGTTATGACGGTATGCAAAAGCATATAACCCGTTTTTCTATAGAGCAATCTCCCCAGCAGATATGCCGAAGTGGTGAGAACTATAAAGAGAATTTCAAGTATGGCCGGATTATTTATCACTTTTCTCTTGTTTTTCAATAATAAAACCAACAAGCCACAATACTAAAAATGAGCTTAATACTGCTGCCAATATTATTGTTAAGTAATCGTCCTTTATAATTTCATAAGGTATGAGTGCAATGCCCACAGTTGCTGGTATAAAAAACAACATTAAATTGTCCAGAAGAAAAGTTGCAGGTTTTTCTACCCATTCAACTTTTGTTATTCCCGATTTAAGCAACAGGAAGAGGATAACCATCCCCAGTACAGCTGGCGAAATGAAGCCATTAATTAAATAGCTGATTCCCTCGCCTGTGTAATAGCTTAACAGTAAAACGGCTATTCCGGCGAGGAACTTTAGCATTAACTTTACTTCCGGGAATTTCATCTGTTCCATTAATCGTTTTTCATCCATTCATAAGTAGTATAGTGTTCTCCTGTCATCCCAAGAGCATTGTATACTTTTTGTGCTTTAATGTTTCTTTTATCAACATACAGGCGAAGCCCCCTTATAGTGTCCGAATTTTCCACAACATTTCTGATGTATGTGTACAAAGAACGGAATATCCCGTCTTTTCTGAATTCCTGCTCAACATAAACAGACTGAATCCACCAGACCCAGCCATTCCTCCAGTCGCTCCACTCTAGTGTTATCATAAGCATTCCAACAACACGTTCGTCAATTCTTGCAACAAAATATCTTGCTTTTGCAGGGTCTTCATAAACAGCTTTAACTCCTTTACTGAGAATTTCTCTGTCTAATTTTAATTCTTCAGTTTCCATTGCCATTTTAAGCTGAAACTCAACCAGAGTATTCAAATCGCCTATCCTGGCCTCTTCAATAACTAAATTCATATTCTGTAGGTTTTTTTAATATAAACGAGGTCTTTTTTTATTTGATTTTGAAAGCATCCATGCTACATCAAAAGCCATCCTTGTGTCTTCTGCAATCCCGGACCAGTCCCAGTTGGGATCATAATTGTCCGCGGGAGTATGATAAACATTCTTTATAAAATTATCCCAGCTTTCAACTGCCCATTCTTTACCATGTTCTCTGCTATCGAAGCATCCGAAGGCCCAAAGAGAGGGCACTCCTTTTTTAAAGAAAGGGAAATGATCACTCCGGAAGAAGAGCCCGGTATGAGAGTTTGGGTCCGGTAAAAGATATCTGCCCTGTTTTTTGGCGACAATTTCATAAAGCGAGTCCAGTGAAGAGTAGCCATATCCTATCATAGTAACGTCATTCATCTTCCCTCTCGGAACCATCATGTCGTTGTTTAAACAGGCGATTGTTTTTTCCATTGGAATTATCGGATGCTCTGTGTAGTATTCACTCCCTATTAAACCTTGTTCTTCGGCGGTTGGGAAAAGCAATATCACGGATCTTTCGGGCTTTCTGCCGGCTTTTGAAAAAGCGCGTCCAATTTCAAATGCCCACGCCATCGTTGTCCCGTTATCAACGGCACCATTATAAACCGAGTCTCCGTTCTGGATTTCGCCTACTCCAAAGTGGTCCCAGTGGGCAGTGATTACAATAGCCTCGTCCGGGCGTTTTGTGCCCTTCATTATTCCTGCCACATTAGTAGAAATGTTTTGCGTAATTTTGTTCTTTATGTTGACAGAAAATGCCGCATCCATCTCAAATGGCTGAAAATCTCTTTTGGTTGCTGCCAACCTCAGCTCTTTCACATTATAACCCAGTTTTGAAAAAATCTTGTCTGCACTTGCTTCGGAAAGCCATCCTGTCGCTTTACACCTCTTTGTGGCACCTTTGTCATCGATAAAAAGTCTTGCAGATATTGAGCTGTTTCTGGGAACATTAAATTCATATCCGGCACCCAGAGACTCGTGTATGATTAAAATTGCATCGGCTCCCTTTCTTGCAGCCTCTTCAAATTTATATGTCCATCTTCCAAAAATAGTCATCTCTTTTCCCCTGAAAAGTGTTGTATCCGAAGAGTAAAGGCCGGGGTCGTTTATGAGAACAACCAATGTTTTTCCTTTGAGATCCATCCCCTTAAAATCATCCCATTTGTCATCCGGAGAATCAATTCCGAAACCGGCAAATACCATCTTCGAATTTGATATGGAAATGTTTTCCTGCGGGTCCGGAGAACTAACAGCAACTTCATCCGGAGCATTAAATGATAATTTTTCACCTTTTACGGAAATAGTTACAGGACCCTCTACCTTTGAGGTTGTCTCTATCATTGGCACAGCCTGGAAATAACTTCCTTCAAAGGGCGGTTCAAAGCCAATCTGCTGCAACTCCTGAGCAAGAAAAGCTATTGTAAGATTTTCTCCCAAAGTGAATGGCTTTCTTCCCATAAATTCGTCCGAAGAGAGCACTGACGTGACTCTTTTCATTTCGTCCGCACTTATAAGCTTCTCTGAATCGGGGGTGAAGCTGCATGAAGAAAGAACTAAAAGCAATATGCCGGCAGGCAATAAATTTTTCATATTTAAAATATTATCTGAAGTTCTACTGTTATTTTGTCGGAATCCATCTCTTCATATCTTGTAAATTCCGGAAGGATATTCTTCTTGAAATATTTCTCAAAATCTATACGTAACAAAGAAGAAAAAGGTTTCGAAGTGAATCCGAAAGAGAGACCAAATGTGAGCCTGTTAACACCTATCCCGTTAACAGCAATTTTGTGTCCCATCAGATCCCATCTTAATGCAGGTGTTATATCTTTAAACATCCCTCCGTTTTTTATCGGGAAGGAATAACCTCCCTGCAGGCAAGAAGAAAATAGATTATCTCCTGTAGACTGATCCTCTCTGTCCAGCACCTC
>JAAXVX010000209.1 GCA_013335275.1 Bacteroidales bacterium | reverse complement strand
TATTTGGAATTTTTACAACAGCAGAGATGAAGCCCGTGGAGCGGGAAGCGATGGAATTTCTTTATGCATATATGTCATTAAACGATATCGCAGATTATGACGGGGAATTCTTCTTAAATGAAGTTAGGGCATCTTTTGCAGCAAGGAGTATGTTCTCCTGGGGCGAAAAAGTGCCCGATGACCTTTTTCGCCATTTCGTTCTGCCGCCAAGAGTCAATAATGAAAATCTGGATAGTGCACGAATGGTTTTTTTGCGGGAACTCAAGGGACGCATAAAAGATATGAATATGTATAATGCCGCTCTCGAGGTGAATCACTGGTGTCATGAAAAAATTACATACAGGCCTTCAGATTCAAGAACGTCTTCTCCACTTGCTTCGATTCGTACAGGGTATGGAAGATGCGGGGAAGAGTCGACTCTTACCGTTACAGCTCTGAGGGCAGTCGGCATTCCGGCCAGACAGTGTTATACCCCTCGCTGGGCTCATACCGATGATAACCATGCGTGGGTAGAAGTATGGTGTGACGGGAAATGGTATTACATGGGAGCCTGCGAGCCGGAACCGGAACTCAACATCGCCTGGTTTACAGATCCTGCAAAAAGGGCAATGATGGTACATACAAATGTATTTGGAAGGTACTACGGGAAAGAGAGTAAAACAGAGTTCCCTCTTTATACAAAAATCAATGTTCTTGAAAATTACACCAGTGTCAGGAAACTCGGGGTAACTGTTCTTGACGGGAATAATAACAAAGTAGCCGGAGCAGATGTGAAGTACCTGTTGTACAATTATGCCGATTACTATCCCATTTTTGATAATAAATCAAACAGTGAGGGATATTCGGAAATAATTTCCGGACTTGGAGATTTAATAGTCTGGGTATCAAAGGATGGTAAATACGGGTACAAAAAAGTCTCACTGGCAGATACAGATAGTGTTGCAATAGTGCTGGACAGAGTTCCGGGAGAAGAATATGAGGAGCTGATGGAAATTACTCCTCCAAAAAACCTTGCGGGATACATAAAGGATAAATCTCCCGGAGTTGCTGCAAATAATACCCGACTGAAATATGAAGACTCACTCCGGTCTGTCTGGCTTTCTACATTTATGAAAAGAGAAGATTCATATAAGCTGGCTCAGAAATACGGACTGGATACAGCCCTGGTTGCCGGCTTTATATTTAGAAGCGAAGGGAATTATAAAGAAATATCAGGTTTTATAGAATATAACTCAAAGAATCCAAAAGCTATTCAAATACTCTCCACCCTTTCCGACAAGGATCTCAGGGACACCCCTGCAAATATTTTACAAAGCCACATAGACAACACAAAGGACTATGCTTCATCTAACGGTTATTCCGAAGCTGTTTACATAGAGGGGATACTTTCTCCTGTTGTTTCGAAGGAGCTGATAAGAGACTGGAGGCCATTCCTGAAGGAAAATTTTAAAAATATTTTTTCTGCGGAACCAAACGTAAACGAAATAAGAGAATGGGTTATAAAAAATATTACGCAGGATAGTGAACAAAACTATTCCGGTTGCCCAATCTCCCCGGCAGGTGTTTTTAAGATAAAAAGGGCCGATATCAAGTCAGTAAATATTTTTTATGTTGCACTTTGCAGGAGCTTTAATATCCCCTCCAGAATGGACCCAGCAACTTCTCAGGTTCAGGGATATGAAAAGGGGAAATGGGTTACAGTAAATCTTGTTCCTGCATCCGCGTCCAAAGCAAAAGGTACATTAGTCATAAAATACAATTCTGACAATAACTCACCCATACCTCAGTACTGGTCGTATTATACTCTTTCAAGATATGAAAACGGTTCATTTGTGGCTCTTGATTATGAAAATGACCCAAGAGTTGCAAAATTTCCGGTAACCCTAAGCCTGGATAAAGGATATTACAGGCTCACAGCAGGAAACAGATATGCCGACGGAAGAGTTGTTGCAAGAAATGTCTTCTTCAATCTTTCCGAAGAAGGCAAAACGACAACGACACTCAATATTCCGCAATTGCACCGCGACTCGGTAGTTTATGGAAAAGCCGGAGCCGGAATTGACAGTGAATTATACAAGAATGGAGGGTTGGTTATATGCTTTATTGAGCCCGAAAAAGAGCCAACAAAACACGTAATGAATGAAATGCCAATTCATAAAACAGCTTTTGACAAATGGGGAGGCAAATTTTTGTTCGTGGTTCCGGAGAATAATCTGAGACAGGACTTTAACTCGCAGAATTATAACAAATTGCCAGCTAAAGCACAGTTTGTTACTAAAGATGGCTCTATGCTTATGGATGCAATGCTCAAAAGTGCGAATCAGTCCTTCCGGGATAACTACCCTTTAATTTATATAGTAAACAACAAGGGCGAAATAATTTTTTATTCAGAAGGGTACAGAATTGGAATCGGAGATCTGCTAAGCAAATCACTTCCTAAAGAATAAAACGATAATTTTTCGTCGTCTCTTTTTGTTTACAGTCACATCTGTTGCTAATGAATTCTTCGTATATTTGCGCTCAACCATAATAAAAAAGAAGAATTTATGAGTACAAAACTTCGCCTCACGCTAATGAATTTCCTTCAGTTTTTTCTCTGGGGATCATGGCTTATTTCTCTAGGGGGATATATGATTGTCAAGCTGAATTTTACGGGAGGCCAGGTTGGTGGCATCTATGCCACTATGGGACTTGCATCTCTTTTTATGCCGGGTTTGCTGGGAGTAGTGGCAGACAGATGGATAAATGCAGAAAAACTTTTGGGAATATGCCATATAATTGGAGCATTTTTGCTGTTCTGGGCTTCAACAGTAACCGATCCGGATCTTATGTACTGGATAATGCTGCTGAACGCGATGGTATATATGCCCACGATTGCCCTTAACAATACGGTATCCTATACTATTTTAAAACAAAAGGGAATGGATGTGGTAAAGGATTTCCCTCCTATCAGGGTATGGGGAACCGTTGGTTTTATTATGGCTATGTGGGTGGTTGACTTATGCGGGTGGTCCCTGAGTCCGCTTCAGCTCTATATCGGTTCTGCCGCAGCGTTTATACTGGGCCTTTATGCATTCACAATGCCAAGCTGCCCGCCTGCGAAATCGCAGAAAAAGAGGACACTTATCTCTTCGCTGGGCCTCGATGCTTTTGTCTTGTTTAAACAGCCTAAAATTGCAACTTTCTTTATTTTTGCAATGTTGCTTGGTGCTGCCCTTCAAATAACAAATACCTTCGGAACTCCGTTCCTTCAGGAATTTGCAAAGAACCCCGCTTACGCTTCGTTATTTGCTGTTACCCACCCGGGTATTTTAATGTCAATCTCGCAAATGTCCGAAACCTTGTTTATCCTTGCCATTCCATTTTTCCTTAGTCGTTTTGGCATCAAAAAAGTGGTACTTATGAGCATATTCGCCTGGGTGCTGCGTTTTGGCCTCTTCGGGCTGGGAAATCCGGGAGACGGTCTTGTTTT
>JAAXVX010000208.1 GCA_013335275.1 Bacteroidales bacterium | reverse complement strand
ATTTACAGTGCGGACTTTTAAAGATACTTCCGAAATAAGTTTTGTAAACTCCAGCAGCCGTGCAGCTGCGGCGGCCTTGATACCAAAGGAAGCAAGGTCTCCTGTATGCAGTGCCTCCCACATCGAGACAGAAGCAGCTCCCGCCGCCGCCGCCAGATTGTTCATGGTCGTGTCTCCAATTCCTCTCGGAGGAACATTCACTACTCTTCTTAAAGCCTCGTCGTCTTTTGGATTTACAAGTAATCTCATATAAGACATTACATCCTTTACTTCTGCCCGGTCGTAAAAAGAGTGACCGCCATAAATCTTATATGGTAGTGATCGTTTTCGCAACGCCTCCTCCACAACGCGCGACTGTGCATTTGTACGGTACAATACTGCAAAGTCGCTGTATTCTGCCTTTGTGTCATAAATATTTGAAAGGATGGAAGATGCAAGTGTAAATGCCTCTTCCTGATCGGTATATCCTTTAACTATCTCAATTTTTTCTCCGGTATCAGCTGTAGAAAAACACTCTTTGTTTAAACGGTTTGAATTACGGGATATGAGACTGTTTGCGGCTTTCACTATTGTTTGCGTGGAACGGTAGTTTTGCTCAAGCTTAAATTCCTTTGCTTCGGGATAGTCTTTCAGAAAATTAAGAATATTCTCAATTCTTGCCCCCCGGAATGAGTAGATGCTCTGAGAGTCATCTCCCACGACACAAACATTTCTGTGTCCTGAAGACAATTTCTTCACAATAAGGTATTGAGAAAAATTCGTATCCTGATACTCATCAACAAGTATAAAGCTGAAGCGGTTGCGTAATTTTTCGAGAACATCAGGAAAATCGCGTAAAAGAATATTGGTATTCAACAATATATCGTCAAAATCCATAGCTCCGGCCTGCCTGCACTTCTTCTCATAAAGCTGATAAATTTCTCCGACTTTAGGTTTTTTCCCGATTGCATCCCTCTGAATTAATTCTGCATTTGAAAGGTATGCCGCCGAAGTTACAAGGTTATTTTTTGCCATCGATATTCTGGAGAGTACCTCATTTGGCTTATAAATCTTTTCATCCAGGCCCATCTCCCGGACACAATTGCGGATTGCGCTTCTCGAATCCGAAGTATCGTATATCGTAAAGCTCTTTGGAAATCCCAGCAATTCCGCGTCTTCTCTCAGAAAACGAACAAAAATTGAGTGGAAAGTACCCATCCACAGATTTTTCGAAAGCGAACTTCCAACCAGTGTGGAAATTCTTTCTTTCATCTCCTTGGAGGCCTTATTAGTAAATGTCAAAGCAAGAACCGAACCGGCTTTGTGCCCGTGATTCAAAATGTTAGCTATTCTACAGGTCAGTACTCTTGTTTTCCCCGAACCCGCTCCCGCCACTATCAAAGACGGCCCTTCAAATTGTTCAACTGCTTGACTCTGAGCAGTATTCAACCCCTCACATATATTAGAAAATTCTCTATTCATTAATGCCAAAATTACAAATAATGTGTATCTTTGCCGCAAATTTTAAGGAAAAAGATGTCAAATAAAATTCGATTACGCAAAGGTTTAAACATTCCTCTAAAAGGAAGTGCCGAAAACCACATCGCTAAGAACATCTCCCCTAATATAATTGCAGTAAAGCCAACCGACTTTAAAGGCCTCAATCCCAAGCTTCTTGTAAAAGAAGGGGACCTGGTAAAAGCCGGAACGCCTGTTATTGCAGATAAAAAAAGGCCGGAGATTCTCATTTGTTCTCCAATTAGCGGGACTGTTAAAGAAGTTGTCCGCGGAGAAAAGCGAAAACTTTTAGAAATTCTTATTGAATCCGATAAGAAGCATGAGTATCAACAAATAGTTACCCCTAACTTTCGTAAGGCAACGCAAAAAGAGCTAAAAGAGACTCTCCTTGCCGGCGGGATGTGGCCAATGATTAAACAGAGGCCTTATGGAATAATTCCAAGTCCTTCAGTCGAGCCGAAAGCTATTTTTATATCCGGGTTTGATACTTCACCGCTTGCTCCAGATCTTGATTTTACATTAAAAGCTGAGTTTGAACATATGCAGGTTGGAGTTGAAGTACTCTCTAAACTTACAGGTGGAGGCGTACATTTAAGCCTTAATGCCGATAATTTTGCCGGCAGTCCTCTGCACAGACTCGAAAAAGTTTCTCTTCACGTTTTTGACGGACCTCACCCTGCAGGAAACGTTGGCGTTCAGATTCACCACATCAGCCCCATTAACAAGGGAGATATCGTGTGGACACTGGATTTATATACTCTTGCAGCAATAGGCCGCCTCTTCTCGAAAGGAGTATTTGATCTTCGCAAGATAATTGCAGTCACCGGTCCTAGAGCAAAACAGCCATGCTATATTGAAACACTTCCGGGAATGCCAATGAGCGATATTATGGAGTTTGTTGAACTCACTCCCGAGAAAAAGAGCGGTGAACTTTTACCGGTTCGTTTCATCAGCGGGAATGTTCTCACAGGAGACAACATTGGAGAAAATGGCTCTCTTGGTATTTTCCACAATCAGATTACTCTTGTTTCAGAAGGTAAATACAGAGAGATGTTTGGCTGGAGCAAACCATTCCGTGCCAAAAAATTCAGTTTTTCTCACTCATATTTTTCATGGCTCACGCCTTCGAAAAAGTACTCTTTAGACACAAACCTTAACGGCGGAGAGCGGGCATTCGTTATGACCGGCGTGTACGAGAAGGTTCTTCCTATGGATATCTATCCGATGTACCTTCTTAAAGCCATACTTGCCGAAGACATTGATAAGATGGAGGCTCTCGGAATTTACGAAATTATTGAAGAGGATTTTGCTCTCTGTGAATTTGTATGTCCTTCGAAAACCGAAATTCAGGAAATTGTTTCCAAAGGTATCGATTTGATGATTAAAGAAATGTCTTAACCGGATAAGTGATGAAAGCATTAAAAAATCTAATAGATAATATTAAACCTACATTCAGCAAAGGGGGAAAGCTCAGTTTCCTTCACTCAACATTCGATGCATTTGAGACCTTTCTTTATGTACCGGAATATCTCACAAAAAAAGGAGTGCATGTCCGCGATTCAATAGACCTCAAAAGGACTATGACAATTGTTATAATCGCGCTTTTGCCTGCACTTTTGTTTGGTATGTATAACACAGGCTATCAGTACAATCTCTCTGTCGGCGGATCGATGGATTTCATGCAGATGTTCTGGTACGGATTCCTTAGGGTTCTTCCTCTTGTTATTGTCTCATATGTAGTTGGACTCGGAATCGAGTTTGCTGCTGCACAAATAAGAGGACATGAGGTAAATGAGGGCTTCCTTGTTTCAGGTATGCTGATACCTCTTATTATGCCGGTTGATGTTCCGCTTTGGATTCTTGCATTGTCGGTTGCATTTGCCGTTATTGTAGGAAAAGAGGTATTTGGAGGAACAGGCATGAACATCTGGAACCCGGCACTTCTTTCAAGAGCATTTGTATTCTTTGCATATCCTTCTCAGATATCAGGA
>JAAXVX010000207.1 GCA_013335275.1 Bacteroidales bacterium | reverse complement strand
CCGACTGTAAAACTGCAATTTGTAGATATTGGGAAATTCTTCCAAGCGGACGAAAATTTGGATTCTCCGGACCAACAATAAAACTCCGTACGGGAACGCCCTTTTCGTATGCTGTATACTCAAAACTCCCATTCATCTTTCTTAAATCGGTATTGCCAAAGTTGAGAATTTTAAATTTTTTAGGTTTAAGTAAAGACTCAATTTTCAAACTGTCTACCTGAGAAAGGTCTAAATCCAGATAAAAATGATAGTTAAGAACTCCTTCGGTTTTTATTCCGTCCAAATTGTAAAACAGCCCTTTGGGCAGTGACGAAAATAGTTCACCCGAGGTAAAATCGGACTTGTTTAGCGATGCTGTTATATGCCATTTTTTCATTTTCTCTGCCCTGAGAAATGGCGAAAATGCGAAATCATTAATATGTGCAACCGACGAAGAGTCAAGTTCGATATAGTTCTTACCTATGTTCAACTTATATTCAAAACGGCCTTTGTCTAAAAGAACATTTTCCGGAGAGAGTCTTTCATGAAATACAGAAACTCCCTTTGCCAGAGCTTTCCCTGTTATATGTATCTCATCGTTTTCCCTTTTTGAACCTGCCAGTTCAAAGGCAAGGGTGTCGAACTGGACCTTTGCCCCCCACCTGTAATCTAAAAACGGAACAGAAAACTTTGCACTGTCGCGGGAATATATTCGGGTAGAGATTTTTCTGTCGGAATCGTCCAGTACTCCGTCTACATTCAGTATTTCGGATATGCCATTTTCTGTGGCTGTTATTTCTGTTTCAAACCTGTCTTTATCTACCTTAAGTGACGGCAAATGGATATTAAGGCTGTAGCCTCTGTTGATATAGGATATATCCAACTTATCGATATTCGCTTTAGCCGGTAAAATTCCCAACACAAGAGAGAGAAGGTAATCCGTGTTTTTCGCATAATTTAAACGGCTTCCGGAAGATTCTGCAGTCAGGGAATCTGCATTTGCCTTTTTGGTTTCTTTATATAAAAAATCAAAATTTGAGGTTGAATCGCTTTTAACAAAGCGTATACTCATATTTTTAACGTCGAGCCGTCTTATGTCGGGAGTAAGGAAAAGCAGCTTAAAGGGGTTCATTTTTAACTTAACGTAATCGGCAGAAAAGAGAGTGTCTCCCCCTTTTGGATAAATTGTAAATCCTTCAATTTTTACCCCGGCGATACCGTACATTTTTAGTTTTTCATAGCTCACAATTAAGGAGTAACGGGCTTCAAGCTGTTTTGTCTTACCTGAAACATACAGTCTTAGCAAAGGCCCCCTTATTAATACCAGAATAATTATAAGGGCAACTATACCTGTCAGGAAGATTTTTTTTCTTTTGTTCATAGAGCAAATGTGGCTATCTGTTGCGAAGGTAAAACAAATTATAATATCTTTGAATTGGAAACAAAATGATACTATGAATATCAAATCGCCTGTTTTTTTAATAATTCTGTTATTAATATCAACTGTTTCTTTTTCACAGCACAGCAAACCTGATACTCTTAACGCAAAATTTATTCCTCAGGGAATAGTTTTAAATGGTGTCATGAATGAAGCAGAATGGAGTTCGGCGCAAGTAATTTCTAACTTCAGACAAAGAGAACTAAAAGAGGGAGCAGAGCCCACAGAAAGAACAGAAGTTTCGGTTTTGTATACTCAAAGTGCATTATATATAGGCATTAAGTGTTTCGATTCCAGCCCCAAAAAAATAATTGCAAGGTTTCTTCAACGAGATTTTGACTGGGGGCAGGAAGACAACTTTGAGGTTATCATGTCGCCATTCAACGACAAAAGAAACGGTTATCTGTTTATTATAAACCCCAATGGAGCGAGAGCAGACGCCCAAATTACAAACGAGGGGGAGTATTTTAATGTAGATTGGAACGGAGTCTGGGATGCATCAGCAGTAATAAACGAAGACGGTTGGAGCGCGGAAATTTATATTCCATTTTCAACTCTTCAGTATCCTGATAAAAAAGAGCAGGAGTGGGGGATAAATTTTGAAAGAAATATCCGAAGAAAAAATGAACAGGTTTTATGGCAAGGCTGGAGCCGAAACTACGAAGTTGAAACAATTTCGCAGGCTGGAGTACTTTCCGGACTGAAGGACATTAAAGGTAAACTGCGCTGGGAAATAAAGCCGTATGCCCTTGGCGGTGTCAATTTATCGAATCAGCAAAACCCCGGTTACAATGGGAAAGTGGGAGTGGATATAAACAAAAACCTGCTGAGCACACTTAAGCTCAATTTAACTGTGAACACAGACTTTGCGCAGGTAGAATCGGACAGAATTCAGGTAAACCTTTCCCGGTTTTCTATTTATTATCCGGAAAAGAGAGATTTTTTTCTTGAAGGTGCCGGTAACTATGATTTCTCAATGGCAAACGGCAATACCATATTTTACTCAAGAAAAATAGGTATAAATAATTTTGAACTTTTGCCCGTTCTTGGCGGCGCCAGAGTATATGGAAAGGTGAGCAACACAAACATAGGCTTCCTCTCTCTGCAAACGGGCTCAAGAGATTCAACCCCTTCTACAAACTACTCGGTAATCCGGGTACGGCAAGATATCGGAGCAAGATCCAGCATCGGGTTTATCACTACTTCAACTGCAAACAGTGAGTCAAGCAATCAGGTTTTTGGCGTGGACGGAAAATATGTCACATCTAAATTTCTTAAGAATAAGAACCTCAGAATAGGTGCTGTCTTTGCTGCGAGTCTGACAAAAGGTGCAGATAACAGCAAGAATCTTTCTTACCTTTTATATGCAGAGTATCCTAATGACTTGCTGAGTGCTGTGATTGCAACTGCATCTGTCCAGAAAAATTTCAATCCCGAACTTGGTTTCCTGAGGAGAGATAATTACAGGGAATATATTGCTGCTGTGGAGTTCCGTCCTCGCTGGTTTACAAAGTACGGAATAAAACAACTGGAATTCACACCATTTGAAATGGACCTGTATCTTAATGACGAAACGGGAAAGGTTGAGAGTTACGACCTTCAGTTCAGTCCTCTCGCAATTAACTTTAAAAGCGGAGAGTGGATCGAGTTTAATATTGACCGAAGTTTTGACAGCCCTCCGGAGGCATTTGATCTGAATGACGATATTACTATCCCTCTGGGAGACTACCGAATGATGAATTATGTAATTCAGGGAGGGACTTTTGATGCAAGAAAAATCTATATTATGGGATACTATAATTGGGGAGATTTTTATACCGGCAAAGGCAAATCGCTGGGAACGAATTGGGGATGGAACATTAACAGGCACCTTAATCTTGAGGCAGAATATTCATATAACGACCTTGATCTGCCTCAGGGGAATCTTATTACAAACGAATTGTCGGGACGGATAAGGTATTCTTTTAATACGAAACTTAACATTTCGCTATTCGCACAGTGGAACAGCGAGGAAGATATACTCGGATTTAATTTCCGGTTACACTGGATACCAAAAATAGGGAGTGATTTTTATTTTGTGATTAACCAAAACTATGGTGAAAGACTTCCTTACAGAAGAG
>JAAXVX010000206.1 GCA_013335275.1 Bacteroidales bacterium | reverse complement strand
CTTCCTTCCCTTCAAAAATAGAGGCAACAGCAAATCCTATTATACCTCCGATTGGCCCTCCCAGTGCCCAGCCTAAAGCTCCCGTGATCCATTTCCCGTATCCCATATATCAATTAATTACTATTCCTGTAGCTTCAAATATTTTTATTATCTGTGGCATAATAGCCCTTTTTCCATCGGCAAATATAATAAAATCTGCCATCCTGATTCTGTCTTCATCCGACCACTGTTTTGCAATTCTCTCTCTCACAAGCTCTTCGCTTATTGAATCTCTTTTCATTACCCGGGATATGCGAACACTTTCCGGAGCAACAACAACTACAACTTTATCTGCAATATCATGAAATTCAGGAGTTTCAAAAAATATTGCTGATTCGAACAATATTGTATTAAAACCTTCTGATTTTTTACTCTCCCTCCAGGTTAAAAAGTCTTTCATAACAAGAGGATGGACAATCTTGTTCACCTCCCGGAGAATCCACTTGTCCCTGAAAATTTTAGAGGCCATAACCTCTTTTTGCAGTTCACCGTTTACAACAATTTCCGGACCAAGTAAGTTAACCAGAGTATTCATCAGGTTATTATCGGATTTATACAATCCTTTCGCCCTTATATCGGCAATGTACGCCGGAAAACCAAAAGCTTCCATAAGCCTTACTACATAAGACTTTCCACTTCCTATTCCTCCCGTAATTGCAAGACAGAACATATATGTTTATTTAAGAGTGTCCTTTGAAAAAATTTCACCTTCTACAAAAGGAGGATCAAATTTATAGCTAAGGATCCAGTCCGGAACCACAGAAAGCTGTGGTTTTAAAACATGGTTAACAGTATTTTCAAACTCTGAAAAATCAATAAAAACCGATAGCTTATCCGGATCTCCGGGTTTGGATGAGCCGAATTGCTCTCTGTAAATGAGCGTAACCTCACGTGGTGAAGGGATCAGGGATTTTCCTGCAGGTGCATTTATTACAGAAACCTCCAGTTGCCTGCTCTTCTCTACATATCTCACTACATCCACAGTATAATATACTTCATTCTGAGAAAATCTGATGCCCGGAATTTGTTCCAGAGCAACAACTCCCTGGCGCCCTGCCGAGAGATTTTCCAGTTTTATAGGCTTTGTAAATAACGAATCGATTGACCGTATAACAGAAATATCTCCATAAACGGAGATTGTATCCGGATTAAGTTTAAATGCTGTTCCGGCCATGTACTGATTGCTGAAAGAGAGCTTAACATTTGCCGAAACAGGAACTCGCCTGTTTGTCTGGCCTGGGAATTCAAAGTGCAGGGTATCGGCAGCAAGTGCCTCTATTTCCACCGTTTCGCCAAAATATTGAGAAAGCCTCTCTCTGATGTCTGTTGAAATCACAAAGAAACCATCCTTGCTCTTATAGTCTTTTTTAAAATACTTTCTATCCAGCTGAAGTTTTATTAAATTTTCCTTCCCTGAGTATCTGTGCTGGAGAATGTAGAATCCGCTTGATTTTCCTCTGAATACCAGCGACTCTTTTGATACGGCATCGGATGCCCTGCCGGTAATATCGGTCGTTACTTCTACTTTATAGTGAAGATAAATCGAGTAGTTTTCGGAAAGCTTGTGTACTGACCATAGGATAAAAGCAAGAAAGAGACAGAACAAAAAGAGTAATAATTGCCTGCCCCTTTCATACGAGATGGAAAATCTCCTAAGCTTTATCATAAAGCCGGATTTATTTAGATTGAAGATCTGTAATATCTTTTACGATAGAAGATTTATCAACCTTGATTTTTACATTACTGTCTATTTCAACAAAAACATAGTTATCGGAAACCTCAACTATTTTTCCATAAATACCGCCTGCTGTGATAACTTTATCTCCTTTAGCAAGAGAATTGCGAAACTTAACAAGTTCCTTCTGTTTCTTTTGTTGCGGACGAATCATAAAGAAGTACATCACAACAAAAATGAGCCCCATCATTACAAGGAAACTCCAGTTGCCGGTGCCTGCACCTGCTCCTGCAGATTGTAGAATTACTAGAAAATTCATTTTAAAATATTTTAATTAATACAAAATTAGTTATTCCAACGAGCCTACCAAACCTCTTCCCTTTTTCTCTATCTTTCCTTCTGCGGTAAGACCTGCAATAATCTTGTCAAGGATACCGTTTACAAAGACTTTGCTGTTTGGTGTACTGTAATACTTGGATAGCTCTACATACTCATTAATGGTTACTTTTACCGGTATGTCATGAAAAGTGACAGCCTCAGCTATGCCAAGCACTATTAAGGAAGTATCGGTTGCGGCAAGCCTCTCCGGGTCCCAGTTATGGATATATCCGGCCATAATTTCCACATACTTGTTGTAGTTGATAAGTGCCGTTTCCAGCAATTTAAAAGCGTACTCCCTGTCGTCCTCTTTAAGGAAAACATCGGGGTGACCAAATTTTGATTTAGCCTTAAGAGACCCAAGTTTCTTTGTAATTACATTTATTACAAATTCGAGGTCATCTATCCAGTATAGGGACAAATCTTCAAGTATTGCGTTAAGTTCTTCGTTTTCGTCAAGTTCCTCTTCAAAAAACCGGATTAAGAGATTTCTGTCGTCCTCAAATGTATTTTCCTGAGCCGACATATAGTCCAGAAAATAGTCCTGAGTACTCATCGAAGTGTAAAGTTTTTTAACCAGAGGAGCATAATCGTTCCAGTTAAGACCTCTTTTCTCGCAATATTTCAATAGTACATCGTCGGAATCAAGTTTTTCGATGATGCGATTCTCCAGGAATCTTCTGTTTGGGGCAACCTCTTCCGGGGTTGGCTGATATTTTTTAAGTCCTGTCTCAATCTTTGACTCTGCTATTTTTCTCATTGCCAGCGGCAGTGATAAAATAAAGAAGTAAAGATCCAGCGTCTTGCTGCAACTGTTCAACAAATCGTCTACAGCACCGGTGAGCGAATCCGAGCCGGAATTAATTCTGCTGAATAGAACTTTAAAAACCTTGACCCTGATTAATCTTCTGCTTATCATAAAATCTATAAATAATCTAATATTTTACAAAGATAGGTTTTTGTGCATAAAAAATAATTTTATCTTTGTGAAGGAAAATTAAAAATAACAAAAATGTACTTCGAAGATTTTGACACTACAGACCAACAGGAGCGAAATGGAGATGATGTTTTTTCTAAACCAATCAGAGCAGGTAAACGCACCTATTTTTTTGATGTTAAGGCAACTAAAAACAATGATTACTACCTGACTATTACAGAAAGCAAGAGAAGACTGGATCGTGACGGAAGGTTTGTATATGATAAACACAAGATTTTCTTGTACAAGGAAGATTTCGAGAAATTTTCACTTGGTCTCGAAGATATTATAAAATACATAAAGGAAAATGCTCCTCAGACCGGCGAAAAGCCATTTAGGGAAACTCCTGCCCCATCATTTTCAGACGTGAGCTTCGAAGAATTATAGAATACAGTACATATAACCAGAAAATCTGCCTCAAAAGGGCAGATTTTTTTTTCGTCAAGGAGGCGACCCCAGGGGTCGCGAC
>JAAXVX010000205.1:2878-3545 GCA_013335275.1 Bacteroidales bacterium | reverse complement strand
GTTTCGGCATCGACAGAAGGGGTGAAGAGGTAAACAGAATAGTCGTGTTCTTTTGCAAGCATCGTCTGGCAAAAATACTGCAGAAAATATGTGTTGCCTCCATGGCCGTTAACTATGAGTATTTTCTTTAATCCGTTGCGGGAAATTTCATTACATGTCTCTTCCAGTATTTTGTAAAGCAGTTCTTCACTATATGCAATTGTGCCGGGCTGGTGCATAGCTTCGAATATCTGAGCAGCATAATAGAACGGAAATACGACAGCATACTCTTTGGCTGCAGCCCCAAGTGAGATGTATCTTGAAGTATAAACATCAGTACCCATAGGAAGGTGCTGCCCGTGTTTTTCGATTACTCCAATAGGGATTATGCACAAACTATCCGATTGCTTTACAGCAAGCGAAAAATCAGAAGAGGCGAGTTCCTCCCATGCTACCGGTAATTTTTGAGAAGACTGCACATTCTGGGCGCAAAGCGGCGATGCAAGGAGAAAAAACAGAATTGTAGGAAAATGAAGTTTTAATACAGATTTCATATATTATTTCCAATTAAAGTTTAGTAACGTTTGAAGAGAGCACATCAAATTTAGAATTAAAAATTAATAACTAAATTTGCTTGTCAAAATTTCAATTTAAATTGAAAAAAAACAGACTTTAAGTCTTTAGTAAA
>JAAXVX010000205.1:0-2868 GCA_013335275.1 Bacteroidales bacterium | reverse complement strand
TGACAAAATGGTATATTCCGTTATGCCAATGTTTTTGCTCTCGATTGGCGCATCCAAGACAAGCCTCTCTTTAATTGAAGGTATTGCAGAGAGTACGGCATCTCTCATTAAAACATTATCGGGTTTCTGGAGTGATAGAATAGGGAAAAACAAACCTTTTTTACTGTTAGGCTATGGATTGTCTGCATTGATAATGCCTCTCTATGCTTTTGTTGTTTCGCCTCTTCAGGTACTGGTGCTGCGTTTTGTGGAAAGGGTAGGAAAAGGAATAAGAACAGCACCGAGAGATTCTCTGATTGCCGGGTCGGTAATAAATGGCGAAACCGGGAAAAGCTTTGGTCTTCAGAAAGCAATGGACAATAGCGGGGCAATTCTTGGACCGCTCATTGCATTTGCACTGCTTGCCTTTTTCCCCGGGAATTACAAAATTATTTTTCTGCTTTCGGGTATTCCTGCGGTCCTTGGAATATTCGTGATAATCTTTGGAATAAAAGAGGCAAAAAAGAATAATACCACACTTTTAAAAAAGTTCAGATTAAAGGACTTCTCTCCAAAATTCTATCTTTTTCTTGCAATAGTTTTTATTTTCACCCTTGGAAATTCTACCGACGCGCTTCTTTTGGTAAAAGCCAATGAAGTAGGAGTTAAAGTGGCTTTTATCCCGCTGGTATATCTCATAACAAGCGTTGTATCTGTTCTGCTGTCCATCCCGATTGGAGCCCTTTCGGATAAAATTGGAAAAGAGAGGGTACTCATCGTTGGTTATATTATTTATGCAATTGTCTATTTTGGATTCGGCGCAACTACAAGCGTAATGACGATAGTATCCCTGTTTGCACTGTACGGGCTATACTCTGCAGCGACAGACGGAATACAAAAGGCATTTGTTTCCGACATGGTGGACAGCAACAAAAAAGGAACAGGACTTGGCTTGTACAATGCACTTTTAGGAATAACTCTTCTTCCTGCCAGTCTCATTGCAGGAATACTCTATGACAAGGTAAATTCAAGCGTACCGTTCTATTTTGGAGCTTCAACGGCTGTTTTATCTGCAATTCTGATGTTCTTCTTATGCCGCAAAGCTCAGAAATAAACATTTTAATACCAGCCCTGTTTATAATTCGGGAATTATTATTAATTTAACATCGCTTAAAGAAAGGTATTGATAATTAATTTAGAATACCTTATGAATAAGAATAATGCCAATTTAGTCAAACGGGTCGCTTTAGCGCTTTTGTCATCTATTATAGTTGGAGAAGTGCTGATTATGCTTGTAGTGGATAATCTTAGCATTGAAGAATTTTGGATTGAAGCGGTCATTGACTCTGCGCTGCTCACAATAATCATTACTCCGGCTGTTTTTTTTATAGTTATATTGCCATTGAGAAAACAGATTGTTTTGCGCAAGGCGGCAGAAAAGGCACTTAAAAGCAGCGAAACTCATCTCCGGACTCTTGTGCAGACTATACCCGATTTGATATGGCTTAAAGATTCCAATGGGGTATATATTACCTGCAACAAACAATTTGAAAAATTTTTCGGGGCAAAAGAGGATGAAATAATCGGAAAAACTGATTATGATTTTGTAGACAGAGAACTTGCCGATTCATTCCGGATAAACGACAAAAAAGCCATGGAGGCTTGCGGGCCATCAATGAATGAAGAGTGGATAACATTTGCCGACGGAGGTGACAGGGCTCTTCTTGAGACAATCAAAGTACCAATGACGGATGACGAAGGAAATCTGATAGGAGTGTTGGGAATCAGCAGGGATATAACTCAGAGGAAGCTAGCCGAAGATGAGATAAAACTGAAAAATGAACAGCTTTTGCTTTCACAGGAGGACAGGGAGAAGATGTTTTCTATTATTGTCCATGATCTTAAAACGCCGTTTAACAGTTTTTTGGGAATGACCCAATTGCTAAGTGAGGAACTGCATAGCTTTACTCAGGAGGAAATTCAGGAGATGGCTGCCAGTATGAAAACTTCGGCCGAGTGTCTGTACGCACTTCTGGAGAACCTTTTGCTTTGGGCAAAAAGCAAAAGAGGAATGATTCCTTTTAATCCTTCTTTAATAGAGTTGCTGCCTGTTGTAAGAGAGGGGGCCGAGATGATGGGAGAGCCGGCGAAAAACAAGGAGATCTCAATTGAAATAGACATTAACGAAGGTATTGTAGTTCTGGCCGACAACAACATACTCCAGACCATAATCCGAAATCTGGTTTCCAATGCGGTTAAGTTTACACTGCACGGAGGACGGGTAATCATAAAAGCGAAAAACAAAGATAATTCAACAGTAGAGATTTCTGTAGAGGATACCGGCATAGGTATGAACCGTGATATTCTGGATAATCTTTTCAAGCCGGTTCCCAGGACAGGCAGAAAGGGGACAGAGGGAGAGTCAAGCAGTGGCCTGGGATTAATTGTGTGCAACGATTTTGTACAGATGCTTGGAGGAAAACTGGAAGTTGAAAGTGAGCAGGGAAAGGGCTCCCGCTTCTTTTTTTCTCTTCCGGTGCATTGATTATTCGTGTCACTTCTTTAAAAAATGCAATAAGAATGGTCAAAGTGTAGTTATTTGGCACTATCTTTGACCAAAAATATTGAATGAGTAATTTTTCTATTGGAAACCTGAATTTATCTGTACCAATTGTTCAGGGCGGAATGGGTGTAGGGATTTCACTGTCCGGTTTAGCATCGGCGGTAGCGAATGAAGGCGGAGTAGGTGTAATTTCCTGTGCAGGTCTTGGACTTCTTTACCGGAAATTTTCAAGCGATTATAATGAGGCCTCTATCTTAGGTCTCATGGAAGAACTTAAATTAGCAAAAGAGAAAGCAAAAGGGGTAATAGGTGTAAATATAATGGTT